>CAYJUB010000057.1:0-9689 GCA_964373145.1 uncultured Moraxellaceae bacterium | reverse complement strand
ATGACCGCTACTCATGGCTGTCTCCTCAATTCAAAATAAAATCTAGTATCAAACCTGATGTCGAGATGATCGTTCCGATCATCATCAACATCAGTTTCGGTTAATGCTGCTAACTGCTGTCACACAGTCAATTCAAATTCAAACTTTTTGCGTTAAACCGCAGCAGCACCACCAACGATTTCGGAAATTTCCCGAGTAATCGCAGCTTGACGCAGCTTGTTGTAAACCAGTTGCAGGCTCTTGATCAAATCACCAGCATTATCAGTCGCTGCTTTCATCGCAACCATACGAGCGGCTTGCTCAGAGGCTACGTTTTCAACAACACCTTGATAAACCATCGATTCGATATAACGCAGCAACAATCCATTCAATACTTTTTCTGGATCTGGCTCGTAGATGTAATCCCATGCGTGTTCGCGATGCAGACGCCAATCGTTGACTTCAGCTTCGGCCAAAGGCACCAGCTGGGCAATCGTTGGTTTCTGGATCATCGCATTCACAAAATGATTTGAGACCAAATAAATTCGATCTAATTCATTATTGTCAAACGCGCTCATCATGGTATGCACAGCACCAGTCAGTTGTTCGATCGACGGTGCATCACCCAACTGAGTGGTTGCAGAGATCACTTTGCCACCAAAGCTCTTGAAGAACGTAACCGCTTTCGACCCGATTACCGCAAACTGCACTTCTACAGATTGCTCTTGTTGTGCTTTGACATGCTGAACAACGCGTTTAAACAGGTTAATGTTCAAACCACCTGCGAGTCCACGATCAGAGGACACCACGATATAGCCAACGCGCTTAACAGGGCGCTCGATCATATAGCGATGTTTAAATTCAGGATGTGCTTGCACTAAATGCGCAATCACGCGGCGCATGCTGTCAGCATACGGACGTCCTGCAACCATGCGTTCTTGAGCGCGACGCATCTTACTGGCAGCAACCAATTGCATCGCACGCGTAATTTTCTGCGTACTTTTGATGCTGACCACTTTGGCGCGAATTTCTTTTAGACTTGCCATACGCTTACCATGCTTTTGTAAAAATCAGTATGTGAAGCCAGATCAGCCTTAGCACCATGATTTGCATCACAGGCTAAGGCTCAGCTGATTAATAGGCCTGAGTCGCTTTAAAGGCTTGAATGCCTTTATGCAATTCAGCTTCGATGTCTTTATCGTAGTTTGCTGTTTCATCAATATTGGTCATTAAAGCACCATGTTGTGAGCGCATAAACGCCAGCAAACCTGACTCGAAGTCACCAATTTTATTTACTGGTACGTCAGTCAGATAATTTTCATTCGATGCAAAAATTGACACAGCTTGATCAGCCAATGAGAACGGTGCGTATTGCTTTTGCTTCATCAGCTCAGTAACGCGCTGACCATGCTCAAGTTGTTTACGGGTTGTTTCATCAAGGTCAGATGCAAACTGAGCAAACGCTGCCAATTCACGATACTGCGCCAAAGCTGTACGGATACCGCCTGACAATTTTTTGATAATTTTGGTCTGAGCTGCACCACCCACACGCGATACCGAAATACCCGCGTTAACCGCAGGACGAATGCCTGAGTTAAACAGTGATGATTCCAAGAAGATCTGACCATCAGTGATCGAAATCACGTTGGTTGGAACGAATGCAGACACGTCACCCGCTTGGGTTTCGATGATCGGCAGGGCGGTTAATGAACCGGTTTTGCCAGTCACTGCACCGTTGGTGAACTTCTCGACATACGCAGCAGAAACGCGCGCAGCACGCTCAAGCAGACGGGAATGGAGATAGAACACGTCACCTGGGTACGCTTCGCGACCAGGTGGACGGCGTAGCAACAGGGAGATCTGACGATAAGCAACTGCTTGTTTGGACAAATCATCATAGATGATCAGCGCATCTTCACCGCGATCACGGAAGTATTCACCCATGGTACAGCCAGAGTATGGCGCGAGGAACAACAGTGATGCTGGTTCTGAAGCACTTGCCGCCACAACAGTGGTGTAGGCCATTGCGCCAGTTTCTTCAAGCTTACGAACCACGTTTGCAATGGTCGATTGTTTCTGACCGATCGCGACATAGATACATTTGATGCCAGAGTGCTTTTGAGCAATGATCGCGTCGATTGCCAAAGCTGTTTTACCAGTTTGACGGTCACCGATGATCAACTCACGTTGACCGCGACCGACTGGGATCATGGTGTCAACTGCTTTATAGCCGGTTTGTACTGGCTCATCAACCGATTGACGCCAGATCACGCCTGGTGCAACTTTTTCGACTTTATCAGTCATTTTTGCATTGATCGGACCTTTGCCGTCGATTGGGTTACCCAGTGCGTCAACAACGCGACCAAGCAATTCAGGACCGACTGGCACTTCAAGAATACGACCTGTACAACGGGCTTTTTGGCCTTCTTGTAAGTTCAAGAAGTCACCCAGAACGACGGCGCCGACTGAATCCTGTTCAAGGTTCAGTGCCATGCCATAGAGGCCGCCGTCAAATTCGATCATCTCACCATACATTGCATCAGCCAGACCATGAATCCGCACGATACCGTCAGATACCATGACGATGGTACCTTCGTTGCGGGCTTCGGCGCTGGTGTCCAGATCGCTGATACGCTGTTTAATGAGCGCACTGATCTCAGAAGGATTCAGTTGTTGCATTGCGCTTTCCTCAATTTGTTTTTGAAAAATCAAAAAATACTTTTAAAAAAATAGCTTCAATACTGCTGACGATAATCTTTAGATTATCCAGCCAGCAGGCTTGTGCGTAGTTTTTCCAATTTGCCAAGGACAGAGTCGTCGATGACTTGATCACCTGCGCGGATTACAACACCGGCGATCAATTCAGGTTTAATTTCAACCTGACTATTAATCTTTGTACCAAAACGAGTTGCCAAGCGGGCGCTTAATGCTTGTTGTTGCTCATCGGTCAGCGGGAAAGCCGACTCAATGATCACATCAGTCTCATTCAAGCCCTGAGCTTTTTGCAGTTCAAACTCTGCAGAAACTTCAGGCAACAACGTTAGACGATCATGTTCAGCCAGTTGAGTGAGGAAATTACGCACACCCTCTGTGATCTGACCATCTAAAACTGTTGTTAAGGCTTGAACCCGTTGCTGATAGCCCAAAGTTGGGCGTTTCAAATACTCAGCAAATGTCTGATCCTGAACAACCGCACTTGCGCTCGCGAGCGCATTTGACCATGCTTCGATGCCGTTTGCTGGATCGCGCTGTTCTTGCGCGAAAGCAAAAGCCGCTTTGGCATAGGGGCGCGCTAGCGTTGATAGTTCAGCCATGATTCGCCTCGATTACAGTTCAGCAGCTAGCTGATTGAGCATAGCGGCGTGGGCATTTTGATCGACTTGGGCTTTCAGGATTTTTTCAGCACCTGAAACCGCCAAAGCAGCAACTTGACTACGCAACGCTTCGCGCGCTTGGTTAATCTCTTGATCAATCGATTCGCGGGCTTGTTGACGAATACGCTCACCTTCAGCAATTGCTTGGGTGCGAGCATCTTCGATCAACTGAGCAGCGCGACGATTCGCTTGATCAATCAACTGTGCTGTTTGCGCTTTAGACGCATTCAGTTCTTCCTGTACTTGGTTCTGGGCAGTTGCCAGTTCAGCTTTCGCAGCTTCAGCAGCATTCAAGCCGTCAGCAATTTTGCCTTGACGTTCTTGAATGGCGTTGATCAGCGGTGGCCAGACAAATTTCAAGCAGAATGCAACAAACAGTGCAAACGCTATAATTTGCCCCAACAGGGTTAAATTAATATCCATGGTATTTCCCTCAAGTCATATTACGGGGGGAAAATTAGTGAGCAGCAGGAGCAACAACAGCAACTGGAGCAGCAGCGGCAGCAGCTTCTTTAGCTTGACCAACGAATGGGTTACTGAAAATGATGAACAAGCCCAGACCAACAGCAATCATTGGTACAGCGTCAACAAGACCCATGACCACGAAGAATTTGGTTTGCAATTGTGGGCCCAGTTCTGGTTGGCGTGCAATCGCTTCGATGAAACGACCACCAAGGATACCAATACCAATCGCTGCACCAAGTGCGCCGAAAGCAAGAAGAAGAGCACCAGCAATAGCTGTTAAACCGATTAAACTTTCCATTTAGAGTGACCTCAGGTTGGTTAAAAACAAAAAAACAAGATAAAAACAATAAAACTAAAACAATCAAATCAAACCATTACAGGTCGACAGCGCTTAGTGTTTCTCGCGTGCCATCGACAGATAAACAATCGTCAACATCATAAAGATAAACGCTTGCAAAGTGATGATCAGAATATGGAAGATCGCCCAAGGCACAGACAATGTCCATTGTAACCACCATGGCAACAAGCAGATCAAAATGAAGATCAATTCGCCTGCATACATGTTACCGAACAGTCGCAATGCCAATGACACTGGACGTGCAATAAACACCACAATTTCCAAGAAAAAGTTGATTGGAATCAGGATTAATTGAACCAATTTGTTTTTTGCAGAGAAGGGTTGCAGGGTCAATTCGCCCACAAACCCACCCAAGCCTTTTTCGCGGATACTGTAGAAAATAATCAGTGCAAATACGGTTAATGACATGCCCATGGTGACGTTAGGATCAGTCGTTGGTACAACTTTCATAAACACATGATGTGGATCAGCACCAAAGAACGTTGCTGCAATCCATTGAGTTGCCATTGGAATAAAGTCAACTGGGATCAAGTCCATGAAGTTCATGAAGAAGATCCAGACAAAAATCGTTAATGCCAATGGAGCGATTAATCTCGAATTGCCATGGAACGTATCACGTACGCTGGTATCGACAAATTCAACGATCATTTCAATGAAGGCTTGCAACCCACCTGGGACGCCAGCTGTTGCACGACGTGCAACCAGCCCAAATATTGCACAAAAAATGACCCCAAGGCCAATTGCCCAGCCCAGCGAATCCACGTTGAAGGCCATAAACCCCATCGCTTTAGCTTCAGCTGCATTATGTGCAAAGGTCCATTCGCCTGTCGTTGGACTAACGCCATACGTCAAATGCGTCAAATGGTGGGAAATATACTCAGAAGAGGTGATTGTCTGCTGTTCAGCCATTGGGCACACCTAATAAAGACTAAAGTTAAAATATAAAAAACAAAACTTGTGTACCTGACCGTCAATCGAACAAATCAGCATACTGAATATCAAATTCTCAATCACACACTTTCTAAAACGACGCTTATTAGAGTCAGTCTTTCTCAATACATCAATGTCGCGTTATGACTTCTTTTTGCCTAAATTGCTCATTTTGCCAATCGTAGCGTTTCGAAAAATTCACCGCGAACAAAGAATCCTAAAACAGCGCATGACCCGTGGTGCATTTTCATCAAATTAAAAGACATTTCGATGAAACAGTCATTAAAACTTCACCATCAGTGCATTTTGTATCCGTTACGGCTGATTGGATTGTCGTCCGAGCCACACGGGATATACCCATGACATGGCTTGAACCGCTGCAAATGCAATCAACAAGGCAGCTGGAGACAATGGACTGACGGTTCTAAATATAATAAAAAAACCAGCAATCACGATCACAAACTTGCCAGCCATGCCTTGGTAAAAACCAACCAACATCAGCCGACCATTACCACCAAATCTAAAAGACTTCCACGCTGCATAACCGCTGGCAATCCAACTGATCAAGGCACCCAGTGCTGCACTTTTTGCAACAACTTCGCCTGACAACAGCCAACCGACTAACGCAGCCAGCGGAATAACGCCCGCTTGAACAGCAACCAACCCCACTGGAAACTCTCGTTGTATCAATGGACTAGGCTTACTCATTCTTGATTCACACCCATGCTTCAATGAACTACAGGATCGACAAAAAATTGATTTGGATAATATTTCGCAAGATTGGGGCGCGCTCATTATAGATATGTGACGACTTTGTTGCAAGGACGCAACAGAAAATGATTGATTTTTTATTAATTTGCGAGAGCGTTTTTAAACAGCAATATATTAACCGCCACATTGTTTTAAACGTTGTGCAAGTGCTTGCCAGCCTTGAATAAAATCCGTCGCTTGCGCCATCACCTCATCAATCGGGTAATATTCAATTGGTTGTAGTTTGGTAAGTAGGGCAGTATTTGGTTGACGTTCCGCAAACAGACAGACCGCGTTTGCATGCGGGCGATGCTGCTTTAACCAGACTAATTGTCCAATACTCGGTGGCAAATGGGCATCAGCAGTGAGTGCGCCCGCGAATTTGAGATTTAAGGCACTTTCGAGATATTGATAGGCATCGTGGTATGCCCAATAGGTACGCGATGAACTAGGTCTTTCTGAGACAACAACGGCACGAAGTTGCTCCGCAAAACGTTGCGCATTTTGTTGATATTGAACCGCTTGTTTTGGAAACTGCTTGGAACGTACAGCGGCAATGGCATACGCAATCCCGATGGCATTATTGGGATCTAACCAGAGATGTGGGTCGAGTGACTGTGGAATCGCTTGCCCTCTCATATCGCGCAACGGTAAGCGGTGAAAGGCTTTCAGATCAAAGAGCGCAATCGCATTACGCTGATGTGCCAATAAATCATAGAGCGGTGCCTCATAATCGCGTCCAAACCAAATCACGAAATCGGATTGTTTTAAGAGCAGCCGATCAGAGGGCCGCAGATTAATATCATGACCGCTTGATGAGGCTGGCAACAGCAGCGTAGGTTGCTCAACCCCTGCGGTAACAGCTTTGGCTATCAAGTACAGCGGATGCGTGCTTGCGACCAACGTCCCTGCCTGCGCACTTGAAAAACACAGCATTGCACCGCTAATCACGACGAGAAAAAAGAGACGATGCAGAGCAAACATGGAAGCGCCAAGCGTAATATCAAATGAGGGCGATTATGTTACACTATTACATTATCTTTGCGTAGACTTTGAAGCCAATACGGTCTCATTGTTGAAAGCGTTATTCTCTTGAAGAATGAAAATATGAATAAAGACATATCCTTGACTTCAACTCCCGATGCAACGCATTGCGGATACACGCATCATCAGCATGACCACAGCATTGCTAGTCATAGTCATGAAAATTGTGTGCACGATACGCATACCCATTCGATTGACAAGCGAATTGCCGATGCCGAGCAAGAGTGTCAACGTCGTGGGGTGCGTTGGACTGCGCTGCGTAGTGATGTGCTGACGCTTATTCTGCAAGCGGCACAACCTGTTGGGGCTTATGATTTGCTTGCCAAAATGGCCCATCAAGGGCGTCCGCCTGCACCGCCAACTGTTTATCGCTCATTGGATTTTTTGCTTGAACAAGGCTTTATTCATCGCCTCACGTCTATTAATGCCTTTGTGCCCTGTTGCCATCCGCGTTATGGACATCAAGCGGCGTTCTTGATTTGTACGCGCTGTCATCGGGTCGATGAGGCAGAATCACATGATTTACAACATGTTTTAGAGTCACTCGCTAAGAAAGGCGGTTTTTTGCCGCAACAAACGACGATTGAAGTCGCGGGATTGTGTGTGACTTGCCAGCAAGCTGATATTGAAGAAAAATCTCTAGCAGAACCAGCCATTAAAAAACCTAAAAAAACCAAGGTGCAGCCATGAACACCAATGTTGCGCCTCAATATCACTACATTTCAAAGGCCGCACCATCAGTCACTCCATTGATTGAAATCGACCAAGTGTCAGTGCTATTTGATCAACGTTTGGCGCTGAATAAAGTCTCAATGACCATCGCGCCACGCGAAATCGTCAGCTTGATTGGCCCGAACGGTGCGGGGAAATCAACCTTGGTGAAAGTTGTTTTAGGACTGCAAAAAACCAACAGCGGCACGCGACAAGTTCACGGCGATTTGAGAATCGGTTATGTGCCGCAACGCTTTCATTTATCGAGAAGTATGCCGCTGCGAGTGCGCGATTTATTTGATCTGATTCGCACGACGCCTGATTTTCGCAAGCAAATTTTGGAAGAAACAGGTTCGGCGAACCTACTCAATCGTGATGTTCAAGATTTATCGGGTGGTGAACGGCAACGGGTTTTATTGGCACGTGCGTTATTGATTCGCCCGAATTTGTTGGTGCTGGATGAGCCGATGCAAGGTTTGGATATTCACTCGGAAGAAGAACTGTATGCGTATGTGCGCACGCTGCCTGAACGTTATGGCTGCGCGGTGCTGATGGTGTCGCATGATTTACAGTGGGTGATGCAAGGCACGCAACGCGTCATTTGTCTGAATCATCATATTTGTTGTAGTGGAACGCCTGCCAGTGTGTTGCAAGATCCTGCTTATCAAGCGATTTTCGGCACTGAACGCGTGCCGTATGAACATCATCATGACCATTGTCGCCATGAAGATTTGCACCATGACCACAAGCTTGATCATCAGCATGGACATCAAAACTGCGATACCTCGCCGCCGCATATTCACCCAGAAGTTGCCATCGACTTGCTAGAGCCAACATCAAAAGAGACAAAAACAGAGGCAGAGCACTAATGGATTACATCAGTTTACTCGCCCCTGCTTGGACAATGGGTGCATTACTCGTGTTCCTGACTGCGCCGCTCGGCTGCTTGATGTTGTGGCGCAGAATGTCTTTCTTTGCTGACACTTTGGCGCATGGCACATTGCTCGGCGTGGCATTGGCGGGATTGTTGGCGTTGCCGTTTTGGGTTGGCGTGCTGTCTGTTTCGGGTTTCTTGGTGATGATTTTATGGGCATTTCAAGATCGACGATTGCCAATGGATGCCCTACTCGCGCTTTGTTCGTCTGCGTTATTGTGTAGCGGTTTGTTGTTGGTGAATCAATTACCTGCGTTACGTCCTGAATTGATTGGTTATTTGTTTGGTGATTTGTTGGCACTCAATTGGTCTGATTTACCTATTTTGCTGATTGCAACCATTGCTGGAGTTGGTGTACTGGCATGGAATTGGAAATTTCAACTTCGCCTTGCGATAGATACCGACATGGCAGCCAGTGAAGGGGTTCACGCCAGTGGTCAGCGCTTGGTCTTTATGTTGATATTGGCGTTATTTACGGTGTTGGCGTTGAAGGCGGTGGGCACATTGCTCATGGGCGCGTTGCTGGTGATTCCTGCGCTGACGGCACGTTTGTGGGCGCGTTCGCCGCATCAGATGGTCGGTTTCGCGTTCTTGTTTGCGCAACTGGGGATCGCAGGCGGTTTATGGGGTAGCGTTTGGTTGAATATCGCAACGGGTGCGGCGATTGTGTTGGTCATGGCGTTGGTGTTTGGGGTGTTGTTTTTGGGGCAGAAGGTTAAGGGGCTAAGGCGTGTAGAGCAGGTTGTTTGATGAAGGTCTCTAATTTACAGGCTCTCACAAAAACATAAATGCATTTTCAATTCGCCTACTTAACCAGCCCCAAGTGCCTCTTCAAAACGTCCTCACGAAAATACTCTAAAAGAAAAAAAGGGATGGCACATAAAATATAAAAAGGATGATCATCTTCAGCTTTAAACAAGAGATTTTGATGTATGAAAATGCTCCTCTGAGACACTTGCTCTTTTTGTAAAGGATAAGCAAAAGTTCCGTCTATCAAGTGTCTACCATGGTACAAAGACTCAATAAACACTTTTATTATTGTTTCAATGCAATCAATATGTTTGATTTCTGGCTCAACACTACTTACATGTTTTTTATAATTCTTTAACTCATGATATGAATGTACATTACAGATATTTTCAAT
>CAYJUB010000056.1:8389-9805 GCA_964373145.1 uncultured Moraxellaceae bacterium | reverse complement strand
TCAAATACATGTGGGCTTTTTTATGTATAACATCATCTTAGCGTGTAATACCACGGTCAGAACGTTGCAGTGAATCAATCAACAACTGCGCTTCTGGATGACCCGGCAAAACATCACTGATCAAGGCCTCGATGGCTTGTTCTTTGGTTAAGCCCTGACGATAAACGATTTTAAATGCGAGTTTAAGTGCAGTAATCGTTTCTGAATTCCAACCACGACGACGCATCCCTTCATAGTTCATGCCATGAGCTTTTGATGGATTACCTGACACCATCACATAAGCCGGCACATCTTTTACAATCAAACTTGCTCCGCCAACCATCGAATAAGAATCTAAACGACAGAACTGATGAATGCCTGAGTTGCCACCCACAATCACAGAATCGCCAATTTTCACATGTCCTGCAATACCGACGTTATTTGCAAACACATTGCCGCTGCCGATCATACAATCGTGTGCAACATGTGTGTTGACCATAAACAAATTACGATCACCGACTTTCGTCAAACACTCATCTTGCGTTGTTCCGCGATGGAAGGTACAAGATTCACGAATGACATTATCATTGCCAATTTCAAGCCATGTTTCTTCGCCAAGATATTTCAAGTCTTGGCAATCCTCACCAATCGTTGCGAACTGAAAAATACGATTACGTTCACCTATGCGAGTCCAGCGACCAATTACCACATGAGGACCAATATTACAATCCGCACCAATGGTCACCTGAGGGCCGACAATTGAATACGGACCAATGCGGACAGATGGATCAATCTGAGCAGTCGGATCAATAATAGCGGTAGGATGGATCAACGGATGGCTAGTCGCATCAATACTCATTTGGCAATCTCCGTCTGCTGCTCTATCACCATAATTTCAGCGCTTGCAGCCAATTCATCACCCACTCGCACTTGGCATGCAAACTTATAAATTTTTTGTTTTGAAGTAATGATTTCCGCACTGATGGTTAACGTATCACCCGGAATCACGCGTCGTTTGAAACGTAACTTATCCACGCCAGCAAATAGATAAATAAAACCATCTGCAGGTAATTTTTTTTCAGTAATAAAACCCAAAATTCCTGAAACTTGTGCCATCGCTTCCAGCATCAGCACGCCAGGCATGACTGCCATACCCGGAAAATGACCTTCAAAGTACTCTTCATTTACGGTGACATTTTTAATGGCAACAATCGACTTGCCTGGTTCAACAGAAAGAACACGGTCAACCATAAGAAATGGATAGCGTTGAGGTAGAAATTCACGAATGGTTTCAATATACATTGGCATTGTGACTGGAAAAGTTATACTCATAAAAACAGACTTCTAGGCTATGTTCGGCTATTTTAGGCTATTTATGTCTACTTGTACCTGACACTATCGATCACAATTTTGTTGAATTTGAGCAACGCCGCATTT
>CAYJUB010000056.1:2980-8379 GCA_964373145.1 uncultured Moraxellaceae bacterium | reverse complement strand
ATTCATGTCTACTTGTACCTGACATGATCGATCACTTTTTATTGAATTTAACCAATGCAGCATGTTTGAACAGGTCAATTAAATCAATAAAAATAACTTCACGTGAATACAATAATTTCAGGCATGCAGAACTTGAATACATATTTTCAGCAAATGGGTCAACTTCATGGGTATCACATTTGCCATATCTCAACAGGCTCTAGTTGTAACTATTGATTACCAAGTTGTAATTCTAACCTTTTCAGAGCAAGTTGCAACTCTTTGATTTGAGCCGCGGTTTCTCCCAGATGGCGAACACGAACCGCATTTTTCCGCCAGTCTGTGGTTTTTTCAAAGGCAGAACCTGATGAATAGCTGCCAGACTCGTTGATTGATCGTGTAATCATACTCATAGCAGTAATCTGTACGCGATCGGTAATCTCAAGATGACCCGCAATTCCCACTAAACCGCCGATAATACAATGTGCACCAATTTTTGTACTTCCCGCGATCGCCGTCGCCGCCGCAATCGCGGTCTGTGCGCCAATTTGCACGTTATGTGCAATCTGAACCTGATTATCAATGATCACACCATCGGCAATGATCGTATCATCCAGAGCACCGCGATCAACTGTGGTATTGGCACCAATACGCACATCATCACCGATGACGACTCGACCTAATTGCACAATCCGATGCCAGCGACCTTTCGAAGGTGCAAAACCAAAGCCTTCAGCACCGATGACCGCACACGCATGAATACGAACGCGATCACCCAACCGACAACCATGATGAATCGCTACACCATGTCCAATCCAACAGTTCGCACCAATAACACTATGCCGACCCACATGGACTGAAGAAATCAGCACCGTACCATCACCAACGACTGCATCGTCTTCAATCACAACAAATGCGCCAATGGAGACGTTTTGACCAATCACAGCACGATCAGAAACCACCGCTGTTGGATGGATTCCTTTAGCCACTTCTTGAGAAGGATCAAATAAATGAGAGAGTCTGGCAAAAGCAAGATAAGGATCAGAGACCACGATGGCAGAGCCGGTGAACGCATCACGATCAGCATCGGTGATCAACATTGCACCAGCTGCTGTAGATTCTAATTGAACGCGGTATTGGCTATTTGCCAAAAAACTTAAATGTGAACTTTCTGCATTAGAAAGCGAAGCCAGCCCTGTAATCACCAGTTCAGGATCGCCAGAGATGACCGCGTGTGCTGAGTTTACATCAGCAGCGCGATCAACAGCTTGTTGATTCAAGTATTGCGCTATTTCCTTTAGCGTCAAACTGATCATTTATTTTCCTGCATTCAAACGGTCAGTGATTTTTTTAGTCAAATCTGCTGCTGGCACAGCAAAAATCACATATTTCTTCTCAAGAATGATGTCGTAATTACCTTCTTTACGCAGGTCATCAATGATGACTTCTAGCTTAGGATATACGGTTTTCATCATCGCTGTTTGCGCATCTTCAGTGCGACGTTGGATACCTTCAGCAATGCCATTATAGTCATTAAGCTTACCTTGCACTTGTGCTTGCAATGCCTGCTTATCTTTATCGTTCATCACTGAACCGTCTTTCTGGAAACGATCTTGAATCCCGGTGATATCTTTGCGTAACTGTTCCAAGCGTTCATACTGAGGTTTCAATGTCGTTCTCAAACTCTCAATCGTTTGCTTCGCTGTTGTTGATGCCAACACTGCCGCTTGCGCATCTGCAACAGCAACATTATTTGCATTTGCTACAGGTGACATCACAACCGCCGCCGCCAAACCCAAACCAGTCATTAAAGTACGCATTGTGTATCTCCTTGTAAAATGCGAATAAAAAACAAAAACAATAAAAAACAATACCTATTAAAAAACACGACCAATGGCAAACTGAACACGTTGGAGTTCGTCGTTTGGTTTTGAATTAATAGGTTGAGCATAACTCAATGCGATTGGGCCAATCAGGGTAATCCACGTGAAGCCAATTCCCGCACTATATCTAAAATTATCTGCGCTAAATTTATAGTCGTTTGAGGCGTTACTCGCAACACCTGAAGTGTCGAAGATTTGTCCACCTTCAACAAAGAGCACCGGACGAATCTGTTTCGCCCAATCGCCTGCATATGGAATCGGCAAGATTAACTCTAATCCCGCTGTAATCATGCCGTTACCACCAATTGATTCTGGATCTGGATCTGGATTAGCCGTTGTATAGCCAATGCCGTCACTGCGCGGTCCAAGCGTGTAATCACGGTAGCCTCTGACTGAGCCATAACCACCCGCAAAATAGTTTTTCCAAAACGGTAAATCATGTCCGTAACCCAGTTTGGCGTAACCACGGAACACAAATTTATCGAAATAATGCGACGGCAATTGGAAGAAGGTTTGTCCCGTATATGTCACACGCTGAAATTGAACAGCACTGCCTGGTATCGTGGAATCCAGTGACACTTGATGTGCGGTTCCACTCGTCGCCAATATTGGACGATTCAACGTATTGTAAGCCCAAGATAAACCTAGGTTATAAGTCAAGTAATCTTGATTATAAATCGGGTTGGCTGGATTACCAGACGTGTTCGAAGCACCATGTGAAAGCAAGTATTTCTGCGCCACTTGAGAGACAAATTGTGTCGTTCTAATGGTCGTTTTATCAATATTTAACGTTGCACTGACGTTCTTATTCTCATCAACTGGATAACCAAAAGTCATCGATGCACCTTGCGCATCAGAATAATAACGCTGAACACTCAATGAGTTATCCAGTTTGGTATCACGCAAGTAGAAGTTAAAGCCACGACTAATCCCATCAGGCGTGAAGTAAGGATCCAACACATTAATGTTGTAATTATTTAAGGTCTCAGAACGAGAAATATCTAATCCAACTTGATTACCGGTACCAAAGAAGTTGGTTTGATTCAAACCAAACTGAAAGGTAATACCGCCGGACTGAGAATAACCCACAGAAATACTACTTGTGCCTGATGGCTGCTCTTCAACAGTGGCATTTAGGTCAATTTGATCATCACTTTTCGGCACGCGAACCGCATCAATAGATACCGTTTTGAAGAAACCTGTACGCTCTAAACGCACCTTAGATAAATCAATTTTTTCATTCGAAGCCAGCGAGCCTTCGAGCTGACGCATTTCACGGCGTAAAACATTATCCGCAGTTTTTTGATTGCCTTTGAAATTAATACGGCGCACATACACCTGCTTACCCGGATTAATCGCGTAATTCACCGTGACCGTTTTGGTGGCTTCATCGACTTCTGGGACTGGATTAATTTCCGCAAAATAATAACCACTATTCCCAAATTTTTTATTGAGTAATTGGGCAGTTGCCGTGACTTGTGACTGCGAGTAGATCGTGCCTGGCTTGTAAATAACCAGTGGTTTAAGATCATCGGTTTTGTACAACGGGTTGCCGACAAATTTACTTTCACCAAACTTATATTGCGTGCCTTCATTAATACTGATTTCGATAAAGATTTTGTTCTTATCTTCACTCAAATTCAGTTGAGCGCTATTGAGCGCATAATGGATATAGCCATTGTTTAAATACAACGCTCGGAGCGCATCCAAGCTTGAGCTCATTTTATCACGGGCATAGCGATCATCACGCGTTAAAATCGAAGACCAACTGCTCGACTTCACCTGAAATGCTTTTTTGATCTCATCGTCAGAAAAAATTGTATTGCCAATGACTTGTATATCGATGACTTTTGCCGCGTTACCTTCATAGATTTTAAAAGTTACATCGACGCGGTTATTCGGCTTTGGCGTCGTGTCGATGGTCACAATGGCATCATAGCGGCCTTGTTGTGCATACTGTTGTTCTAATTGATTTTTTATCACTTGCAATGACGAACGTTTTAACACCTCACCTTCAGCGATGCCACCGCTTTTAAGGCCTTTTAACAGCGCATCTTTAGGGATTAACTTATTACCTTTCAAATCCAACGATGCAATGATTGGACGTTCAACCACAGTAATCACTAAATCATCTTGCACACGACTGGTTTGCACATCATCAAAATCACCACTTGCATATAACGCACGTATCGAAGCTGCAATTTTATCATCAGTAATGGCGTCGCCGCTGGCAATCGGTAATCGTGCTGACACACTAGCAGGGGTTAAACGGATCAAACCTTCAATACGAATATCTCGCGCCACAAAGCTTGAAGATGATACTTCCGCAAATGCAATCGGAGATGCCGCCACCATGCAAGTTGCAATCGTTAAGGGCAGTAGTGCTAAAGGATGCTTCATGCCAACATTATCCACGTCAAACTAAAATTTTTAAGAAAACCTAACACCGCTATTGCTCAATTAAATGATTGTTTAATTAAAAAAGTCGGGTTAAATCATTAAATAAAGCAATAATCATCAACATCCCTAAGAGGGCAACGCCGACGCGAAAACCAGCGCGCTGAAACCATTCTGGCACTGGACGTCCAATCACGGCTTCAATCGCGTAATAAACCAAGTGACCACCATCTAAAAGTGGAATAGGCATCAAATTGAGAACGCCCAAGCTCACACTCATAACCGCCATAAACCCAATAAACGCTTCCCAGCCGATATCGGCAGTATGCCCTGCGACCTTGGCAATTGTGATCGGACCAGAAATATTATTCAGCCCAATAAGACCACTAATCATCTTGCCAAATGACGTCACCGTCAACGCAGACAAATGCCATGTTTTCTGAACAGCCAACCCTAAAGCTGTCAACGGATCATGATGGATAACTTGCTTATATTCCGCAGGAATTTGGTAGCTTTGTGTTTCTTTTAATTTCGGTCGTACACCAAGCAATCCAATTTTTGTTCCAAAATCGTCACGTTTTGCAGCAGGGGTGAGCGTTAAGGATTTTTGTGTACCATTTCGATCTACAACCACAGATAAGGCTTGATCTGGGCTAGCGTGAATTAAGCGTGTCAGCGTTAACCAATCGGTCACCGCTTGACCATTAACACTTATAAAACGATCGCCGACAAGTAACCCTTGCTTAGCACCCGCACCGTCAGCTTGAACCTCGCCAACAACAGGTTCAATGACAGGCATATAAGGATAAAAACCTAAGTAGCCTAATGCATCGGCACCACTGGATTTTAAAAATGTCTTTATTGGTAGCTGATGGGCAATACTCTGCCCTGCACGATCAGCATCCACCGTGATGACACCGCTATCACCCATACGATCAATTAACGCGTAATTCAGTTTTTCAAAATCATGAACCGGCTGACCATCAATTGCGGTAATCAGATCACCCTTTTGTAAACCTGAAATAGCCGCCGGGGAGTTTGGATCGATTTGCCAAATACGGGTATTGACTTGTTCGCTCTTCGGCAAAAACAAGACCCAAAATAAAACAATGGCAAACAGCAAATTAATTAGTGGGCCTG
>CAYJUB010000056.1:0-2970 GCA_964373145.1 uncultured Moraxellaceae bacterium | reverse complement strand
TGACGATTAAAGGCATGTGGGAGATCTGCTTCCGGGACTTCGCCTTCTCGCTCGTCTGCCATCCGCACAAAACCACCTAAAGGAATAGCAGCAAATTGATATTGAACGCCATCTTTACCTTGCCATTTCAGCAAAGCGGGTCCAAAACCAATCGAAAAAGTCAGAATTTTGATGCCAAAGCGTCGCGCCACCCAAAAATGCCCAAACTCGTGGATTGCCACCAAAGGACCCAGAAGGAGCAACGCAGCAAGGATGATTTGAAAAACACTCATGGATGGCTATTTATACCTAATAAAAACAAAAATTACCTAATAAAATCAGAAACTAAAAACTAAATCACACAGGATTCCGCACAATTTTCTGCGCAATTTCGCGTGCAGTCGTATCGTAGTGCAGGATTGTGGCAAGGTCGCGCGCCGCAATCATCGGTAATTGTGTAATAACGGCCTGAATTATGCGAGGAATGTCACCAAATTTGATCGTTTTGGCTAAAAATGCCGCAACAGCCACTTCATTCGCAGCATTGAGCACGGCTGGCGTTGTTCCGCCTGCCTGCATGGCTTCGCGCGCCAAGCGTAAACACGGGAAACGCAGTTCATCTGGCTTTTCAAAATTCAGTGTTGCCACTTGAAATAAATCTAACGGCGCCACGCCTGCATTAATCCGTTTAGGCCACGCTAATGCATGCGCAATCGGCGTACACATATCAGGATTACCCATCTGAGCCAATGTCGAACCATCCACATATTGCACCAGCGAATGAATAATACTTTGTGGATGCACGACGACCGTGACACGATCAGCAGGCAAATCAAATAAATGACACGCTTCGATGAGCTCCAAGCCTTTATTCATTAAAGTTGCTGAATCAACCGAAATCTTCTGACCCATCACCCAATTCGGATGCTTACACGCCTGCTCTGGTGTCACTTGCTCTAACTGCTGCAAATCAAATTGACGAAATGGCCCACCAGACGCAGTTAATAGAATCTGTGAAACGCCTGCGCGTGATGATTGATTTTGAAAGCGTTCGTTCGTTTGAAAATAATCAGCAGGCAGACATTGGAAAATTGCATTATGTTCAGAATCGACTGGTAATAGCATTGCACCTGAACTGCGAACGCAATCCATAAACAAGCTACCCGCCATGACCAACGCTTCTTTATTAGCGAGTAACACACGTTTGCCTGCTTGCACAGCAGCCAATGTCGGCTCAAGACCTGCCGCACCGACAATTGCCGCCATCACCACATCGACGTCTGCATGTGCAGCGATGAACTTTAATCCAGCCTCGCCTTCGACAATATTAGGTACTTTACTTTCAGGAAAACGCTGCTTTAAATCTTGAGCAAATTGCTCGCCTTTAGATGCTGGAACAGACACATAGCTTGGCTGATAATGTGCACATAGCTCGGCCAATTGCGCTAAGCGACCATGTCCACTGAGGGCAAAAACTTGATAATGTGCTGGGTGTAACGCTAATACTTTAAGCGTACTCTCGCCAATTGAACCTGTGGCACCGAGAATACAAACATTTTGTTTTTCTTTCTTTACAGATATGTTTGCGAAGGATTGCGATGGATTCTGCACGACTAGAATCCCCCAGCCAACCAGAATCCCAATGCAAAAATGGGTGCAGCTGCCAAAATCGAATCAATGCGATCCAATACGCCACCATGACCCGGCAATATCGTCCCAGAGTCTTTGATATTCGCCTCACGTTTAAGCAAGGACTCAAACAAATCACCTAACACTGACGCGAGAACCGTCACCATCGACAACAGCACAAAACCGACCAAATGCCAGTCCATCAGATGACGATAATAAGCAACACCTGCAATAATGATGGCTGCTAGAACTAAACCACCAATCAAACCTTCGATGGTTTTATTCGGACTGACATCGGGAATCAGTTTGTGTTTACCAAATGCTTTACCTGTGAAATAAGCACCCGTATCAGCTGCCCAAACCAGCGCAAAGAGATACATCAGCCACCAAGGTGAATCCAACCACAGGTAAAAAATCGCCAGTGTGGTCGCAATCAAAAGTAATGGGCCAATGAATGGCAACCATCGAGCGGGTGTAATTCCGGTATTTGGGTAACGCCGTACCGTGACGAATGCAGATATCCAAAATAGTGATGTGACTGCCCAAATGATTGGCCATGTCTCAGCACAATACTGTTGGGTAAAATACGCTAGAAAAGCAATAATTTGAATTCGGATAACAAACATGAGCGGATGCTTATACGGCTGACCACTTCCTTTGCCGAACTTCGTCCATTCTTTTGCACCCACCGCCAACACTACAATCATTAAAAGGATCATCGGAATCGGATTAGTGGTCGCAAACATACATAACAGCACGAGTGCAATGAGTATCAATCCCGTCCGAATCCGTTCAAACATGATTTTATCCCTGATCTAAATTATTAGTTTTAATTTGATGATTGACTTGATGACTTACTTGAATATTGGCTTGGCTACTTGCTTGAAAGTCAGAAACTTGTTCGCTGGTACGACCAAAACGGCGCTCGCGGAATGAGAACTGACCTAATGCACGATCAAATTCTGCGGCATCAAATGCAGGCCATAACGTATCGGTAAAATATAACTCTGCATAGGCAGATTGCCAAAGCACAAAGTTAGATAAACGATATTCGCCACCTGTACGAATTAACAAATCCACTGGCGGCAAATCACCCATTTCCACCTTTTGCTGCATGCTGACTTCGTCGATTTCATCAATCGACATTTTGCCAGCTTGCACCGCCAACGCTAAACGTTTTGCCGCTTGCGCCATATCCCACAAGCCACCATAACTAATGGCAATAACCATAATCATTTTAGCATTGGGTGCAGTCACGTCTTCAGCAGTCTGCATCAATTGCTGCAAATGCTCAGTCATCTTTGAACGATCACCAATGTAACGCATGGCCATATTTTGCTCAAGCTTTCGCGGCACTTGGTC
>CAYJUB010000055.1:3770-9841 GCA_964373145.1 uncultured Moraxellaceae bacterium | reverse complement strand
AGAAAATGCAAACACTGGATACATGCAGTGCATGAGACCAAACAGGCGCGCGCCCATATCAGGTGGACGCAGTACCCAAATCCAGCATCCCAGTAGAAATCCGAGACTGCTGACCGTGAGTTGAAACCAAAATACAAACGGCAAATCAGCGAGCGTTCTTGCAGTGGGGTGAATCGGATATTGGCTCAACTGTCCGTTGTCTGATTCGACGGTTAAAATCACAGTCGGTGATTTTAAAATCTGATGGAGCTGGTGTTGGCGACCGAAGAACGAATTCATGTCGGCATAACTGGGCAAAGCATGCGGATCTTCGATTAAATCCATCGTATTGAATTGAATGCCGACAGGATCATTGGTCGTCGTGATTGAATGTAATTTTTGTTTGGGTACATTCTCAGATACCTTTGAAGAGGCAACGATTTCAACAGTGTTCTCATTCGTTTGGATCGTTAAGCCTGTTGAGGGATTCTGTAATGCGAGCCAAGTGACCCAAACAGCTATGAGTGCGATCAATATCCCTGCAATAATGAGCTTTGTTCCTGGCGAGACATCATTGGCTTTCATACAGAACCTTAATTGAAAAAAGAATAACCATGTGAATCCGTTCACTGAATATGACCTATCTTACGGTGAAGATAGTCATAATCCTAGTTTTTTTCTAGGGGAAAGGATAAATTGATCAAGAGGCATTTCCTTTTCAGTATAAAAAAACCGAGGGGTTAACCTCGGTTGATTCCACATCGATTCTATTAACTCGCAGTTTTGTATGTGTAGTCAATGATGTAAGGAATTACACCAATCGGACTCGCAATTTCGGCGCTAATACGACCTTTTGTCCCATCAAAGTCACAAGATTTAAGGGTGAGACCTGGGGTTTTAGTATAGGCATCTTTTACGCTGCTATCATCACAAAACGCTGCTTTATCAGCAGGTTTTGGAATGTTTTTAATCGTCACGGGTGTTGAGATCCCCGATACTGTGGTGACAATCTCTAAATTGAAAGAGCCTGTCGGAAGCGGTGTGCCGTTGTTGTTGACGTCTTTGAGATCAATGGTGATGCCTGACGTATCAATGGTTGCACTCCAACCAAAAGTAGATTCGCCATTTTTGACATCATAACTACACGCCGTCGCGCTACAGTTATAGGTGAATTTAATTTGATCCATGACGCCATCTAAACCCACACCTGACCCTGCGGTAAAGCTATAAGTAAATGGGTTGATTTTCGTGACGTCGGTCAAACCTTTTGCGGTAAAAACATCTTTTAAATTTGCCGTCACTTTTTTAGCCGATGCGATGATTTTGGCATCGTTGAGCGTAGCTGTTGCCCAGTTGTTGATGAGTGCCGCCAGCGGTTTATTTTCATTGGCATCTAATACGGCTTGTGTGGTTAACGATGTGACGTTGGTGTTGCCGGCCGCAGCGGCATAAGAATACAGGTCTTGTAGCGGATCGCCAGACGGGCTAATGGCGTGCAATAAGTATGGTGCACCATTTTCGACGGTGACACTGAACTTTCCATCTGCGCCAATGGTCACGGGTGCGGATTTAACCCCTGCTTTGTTAATGACTTCAACTTTACCCACAAAAGCTTTTCCTGTTGCCGCTGTTCCCGTCAGTGTAGAGGTGGCTGGTTTGGCAGGGGCCTTGTTGTCATCATCGTTGCATGCGGATAATGCCAATGCGACTGTTGCTGCCAGTGCGAGATTTAGAACGTTTATTGATAAATTGGTTTTAAGAAGGTGCATGTGATTCTTCCTTGATCAAGATGAGTGTTCAAGGTTACGAAAAATCATCAAACGAAAACACCCCCAAAATTGGGGGTGTTTTCTTGACTCTGACTTAATGTGAGGTATCAGGGTTAAAGTGGATGTATCAACACACCATTTTTCACGGTTAATGGCTGCGTTGTTCCAAAAACCACTTCAAGTGTGGTGTTATTGAATGACACTTGCTTATAGCTCGTTGTGCTAGAGAGTGTGACACCGCTGCAAGCCGAGAGCGTACCCACTCCGCATGCCCATGCATAATTATTATTTTCGATTTGTACGCTTTGAATCGTTGTACCGTTGACCGTCACTTTGACATTTTCTTTTTTATCGGCATTAAAGAATGTGTAAATATCAGGTGAGGTAATCGCAACAGATGATGCTTTGGTGAAACTACAGAAGTCGCTGGGTGCATTTTTAAAGCCGAGCTTGTCGTCTGCTCCACTAGATTCGCACAGTGTTGGCGTGCTGCTCTCTGGTGCAAATTGCCCAACGAATGTTGTGCCATTCATCAGGTTGATTTCATGAAGTGCGGAACCATTAAAAATCACTTCATATTTAAATGAACCATCAGTGAATGCATAGGCTGTAAATGGGAGCGAGACCACTGTGTTTTGCACCGGATTGATCAGTGTTTTACTGTTAAAAGCCAGCGTGGTTGCGGTTGCGGTGAAACACACTTTCTGACCATTTGTATACGGTGACGTGGTGGTTGACGAACCGAAAGTGGTTTCGATGCTTGGTGTGGTGCAAGTTGTCGCAGAAGGTGCCCCAAGTTCACCGAAGAAGAAATCGCCTGATGTACTGGTAAAATCAGGACCTTCGGTTGTGATTTTATTCGCAGTGTCTTTAAAGACATTGACTTTAATCTCTGTGGTTTTTTTAGCGAGGATTAATAGACCTTGTCCATTACTTTGCACAAAAGGCCCACAAATATCAGATGCTGTGGCGGTTTGGCCATTCAAACTGATATTGCCATTAGCTGCGATAGTTAATGGCACCGCAGTGGTCGCGCTACCAATTTTGACCTGATATGTCCCAACAAATTGAGTCAAATCACTGGATGAGGCTTTAGGCTTACTGATACTTGCACACGTCGCGCCACCTGTCGGTGGTGTGACGACTGGTGCTGTTGGGAAGTTTGTACCGGCTAAATAGTTGGTTCTAAATTGAGCGTAGGTCAGGGAACTGCTTGCTGCAATGGCTTGACCAATTTGTTCGAGTAATTGATCGTAGCTGTTGGTGGTGGTTGCTGTGAATGGCGTTGAGAAAGGATTCAGAGTTCCAGCGGGTAATGTGTAGCCTTGCGCTGTCAGTTGGCTCAAGACCGTAGCGATGTTGGCGGCAAGTTGAGTGATAGTGGTATTTAATGTTGCGGCTAATGTCGTGCCTGCATACCAGTTATCGAGTGTTGAACCTGTGTTTGCTTGGACGGTTTTCGCCAGAATCAAATCAGAGAGTGGGGTCATGTTGGTGGTGATACTGGTCCCTGTACCGACTGTGATGGAATACAAAGTCTGAGTATTTGGGGTTGTTCCGACCATACCGCCTGTGAGGCGTGTGACGCAAGGTAGATTTGCTGGTGGTACGTTGGCACTCCATTGACCTTGAGCGTTGGTGGTCGCTGCGGCGGTTTTATTGTAGCCGTTACATTTAAGGTCGATTCGAGCGTTGGTAATTGGACTACCAATCGCCGCTGTACCTGACAAACTCGCCTTCGCCGGTGGTGCTGATGTCATTGAAGAATTGTCGTCGTCACAGCCCGTTAATGCGAGCGTGCTTAGACATAGAGCGCTGATCAATTTGTATTTGAAGTGATTCATCTGATTTTCCCTAATATTAAATCATCTTTGTTTTGTCTTCACCAATCGAGTGTCAAAGGACATATAGAATCTGGCGATTAAAATTAGCAGCTTCTCAAAGCATTGAATACCCCTTAAATAGGGGAAGTGTGATTTATTGTGCGAAATATGAGTTAGACGTGGGTGGTTATGATGATCTGTCGGAGAGTGACATCATCATAAATTTCGTCAAGGGTGATTTTTGCGGAAGAGGGTCACAAAAGTGGGTATGGTCGTTGAAAGTGTAATACGCTAGTCATGCACTTAGGTTGCTATCTTTGGATTAATCATTTTCATATCCAACTGGTATCCCGCGCGGGTTAATTCATTGGTGAGCGTTTGGTGCCATGCATTTTGCGCATCCAGCGGCACATAGATCACACCATTACACTGTAGTGGCGTTTCGACATTACTTTTGATCAGCGCACACACTTTTCTGCGGCCTAGCTTGGCAGTTAGATAGCCATGTTCGAATACGATGTGCTGCTGAGCGCGAGGTTTGAGCTCCAAACCGGTCGGCGTATATAGCACGATCGCAAAACCAATATTTATGTTTTCTTCGAGCTTTTCAATCAGGGTTTTTTCACCACGAATGTGTTCATGGAGAAGAATATCGGTAATGCCAATTTTTTCGAGAAACTTGATGGCAATATCTCTCGCAAGATGATCTCGACCATGGACGAGCAGAACCTTGGCATGATCCGCTTTTTTGACGGATTGAGTGAGCGTGCTATTCGGTTTGGCTAAGATTGCTGCCAGCATTCGATTGAACACAGTCGTGGTGATGTCTTTTGCGTGTTCTTTGTAGCTCAGGATATCGATTGGCGTAATGGTCAAGAAATTGCCCAACACTTGGGTACTTTCGAAGCGGACTAATTCTGCGGTAGTCTTCTGAGTTTCTTTAATCAGAATGCGTTTGATTTCTTTGAATTTGAGTGTGTGGCCGTCGAATTGCAATTCTTCTTTACGTAAATAAGGCGCAACAATGTTTGCTTCAATATCGGCTAGATTCTCTTTGTCTAGTTCGAAATATTGTTTGTTCGTTCCTGAATCGTCGATTTTTTCATTCGTTTCGACTAAGACCTGATAGTACATGATGACTCACGATATAAAATGAATTTTGAAATGTTATTCGTTAGGCTGAATATGCGCTAGTTTGATTTGGATTAGATACCTTTGATCGAAAAAAGTCCAATAACTCATCAATAAAAATCAAATTAGTACGCATATTGTGAACCATATCGCATTAATTTAATGTCACATTTTGTGGGTCATAAATGTGAATTAATTTCAGGAAAAAACACCCAGTTTAGGTTGCGCATTGTACTGTCAATGATCAAAAAATGGAGTTTTCTTAAAATGAAAGCTGTTGGTTATACGCAATCCCTTGTGATAGGGAGTGAATTGTCTTTGCTGGATGTTGAGCTGCCTGAGCCAATCGTCGGTGAGCATGATTTGCTGGTCGAAGTACATGCGGTTTCAGTGAATCCTGTCGATACCAAAGTCCGTAAAAATCAGCCACCCCCTATAGGTGGGTATAAAGTGCTGGGTTGGGATGCGACTGGCATCGTGAAAGCAGTTGGATCTAAAGTCACATTGTTCCAGCCGAATGATCGAGTATGGTACGCCGGTGCACTGACGCGCGCGGGGAGCAATAGTGAACGCCAAGTGGTTGATGAGCGTATCGTTGGTCGCATGCCGAAGACACTGGATTTCGTTGCGGCTGCGGCATTGCCTCTGACCAGTGTGACAGCGTGGGAGTTGCTGTTTGACCGTTTAGGCGTTCAAGAGGGGCAGACTGATTTAGGTCAAGCGATATTGATTGTAGGTGCGGCTGGTGGCGTGGGTTCGATATTGACGCAGCTTGCGCGGCAATTAACCGGACTCAAAGTGATCGGTACGGCATCGCGACCAGAGACAATCGAATGGGTTAAGCAATTGGGTGCGCATCAGGTGATTGATCATCGCAAACCGTTGTCCGATGAGTTAAAACGGATTGGTATTCCCGAGGTGAATTTTGTTGCCAGTCTCAATCAAACCGATCAACATTTTACTGAAATTGCGGCGTCACTTGCGCCACAAGGTCGGCTGGCATTAATTGATGATCCGATGTTGCCGTTGGATATTAAATTACTGAAACGGAAGTCGATTTCATTGCATTGGGAATATATGTTTACCCGTTCGTTTTTTGAAACGGCCGATATGATTGAACAGCATCATATTTTAAATCGTGTTGCTGATTTGATTGATCAGGGTATTTTAAAAACGACATTCGGTGAGCATTTTGGCAAAATTAACGCGGCGAATTTACGTCGTGCGCATGCCTTTATTGAGAGTGGCAAAGCCAAAGGGAAAGTTGTGTTGGAAGGGTTTTGAGTGAGTTACCTGCTTTGAAGTCTTCCCCTTGAAGGGGAAGATTTAGATGGGGATGCTTTTGATTTGCTTTAAAACCATCCCCATC
>CAYJUB010000055.1:0-3760 GCA_964373145.1 uncultured Moraxellaceae bacterium | reverse complement strand
CCCATCCCGACCTTCCGCTTGAAGGGGAAGGAGAAAAGCATTCGTTGAAATCACCAATAAAAAACCCCGCTTATGCGAGGTTTTTTATTATCAACAACGATGCTGAATTAGTACAACACGCGAACGCGCATCGTGCCATTCACGCCTTGTAGTTTTTCAAATGCACGGCTTGAGTCGCTACCTGCAACATCCATCACCAAATAGCCAACATCACCTTTGGTCATCAAGCTTTGCGCAACGATGTTGATGTTGTTTTCA
This sequence comes from uncultured Moraxellaceae bacterium, assembly GCA_964373145.1. Taxonomy (GTDB): domain Bacteria; phylum Pseudomonadota; class Gammaproteobacteria; order Pseudomonadales; family Moraxellaceae; genus Aquirhabdus. Next base: position 3,502 of record CAYJUB010000055.1, on the reverse strand, counting down.
GCAAACAAGGTGTTTACCGCAGACAGTACGCCCGGTACGTTTCTGTGGATGTGTAGCAGGCGATGCGTGCCTTCTTGTTTTGGAATCGAGACTTCTGGGAAGTTCACCGCAGTAATGGTCGCACCTGAATCAGAGTAACGTACAAATTTGTCCGCAACTTCCAAACCGATGTTCGCTTGCGCTTCCAACGTTGAACCACCGATATGCGGCGTCAAAATGACATTGTCATATTTACGCAGTGGTGATTGGAATTCTTCGTCGTTTGCTTTTGGCTCTTTCGGGAACACGTCAATTGCCGCGCCGCCTAATTGACCGCTTTCAATCGCCGCTGCCAAATCATCGATGACCACACAAGTACCGCGCGCCGCGTTGATGAAGATCGAACCTTTCTTCATTTTTGCGAACTGTTCAGCAGTCATCATGTTGTTGGTTGATGGTAATTGTGGAACGTGCAATGACACCACATCGGATGATGCGAGCAATTCGTCCATCGTTGCAACTTGGCGTGCATTACCCAGTGGCAATTTAGTCACTACGTCGAAGTAAATCACTTTCATACCCAGTGATTCAGCCAATACAGACAATTGTGAACCAATTGAACCGTAACCGACTAAACCTAAAGTTTTGCCACGTGCTTCGAACGAGCCTTCCGCAGATTTTGACCAGCCACCGCGATGTACCAGCGCATTTTTTTCTGGGATACCGCGAAGGAGCAGAATCAATTGACCCAATACCAGTTCAGCAACTGAACGGGTGTTTGAGTATGGCGCGTTGAATACTGGAATACCGCGTTCTAACGCAGCATCCAAATCCACTTGGTTGGTACCAATACAGAAACAGCCAATCGCAGACAGTTTATTCGCTGCATCTAATACTTTTGCAGAAATATGGGTGCGGCTACGAATACCGACAAAGTGAACATCTTTGATCGCTTCGATCAGTGCATCTTCATCAAGAGCAGTTTTACGATAATCAATATTGGTGTAGCCGTTTGCATGCAGCTCATCCAGCGCGGTTTGATGTACGCCTTCCAATAGCAAGAAACGGATTTTGTCTTTTTCCAAAGAAAACTGCTGACTCATGATGTGCCCTCAAAATTAACACAAATGCCGCAAAGCAAAAAAATAGGTGCGTATGTTACCATATTACGATCTTTTATTGCGTTATCCCTGTTATAGGTTTTCCAAGATATGAATATAGTTTCTTCTGATATTGCGACCCCTCAATTGCCACCTGCGCTGATTGCTGGCTTACAGCAAGCGGTGGGCGAAAATCGTGTTCATCTGGATGCCGATACCTTGAAAACATGGGGTAAGGACTGGACGAAACATTTCGAGCCGAATCCGTCAGTTGTGGTTTTCCCTGCCAATACTGCTGAAGTGCAAGCCATTGTTAAGCTTGCTAATGAATACGGCGTTGCGATTACCCCAAGTGGCGGTCGTACGGGTTTGTCCGCAGGTGCGGTTGCCGCGAATGGTGAAATCGTCGTTAGCCTTGATCGCATGAATAAAGTCATTGATTTCTTGCCAGCTGATCGCATGGTTCGCATTCAAGCGGGCATGGTCACTGAACAACTGCAACAATTTGCCGAAGAGCAAGGTTTGTATTACCCAGTGGATTTCGCGTCTGCGGGTTCAAGTCAGATTGGCGGCAATATTGGTACTAATGCTGGCGGTATCAAAGTCATCAAATACGGCATGACTCGTCAATGGGTGCTTGGCATGACCGTGGTGACTGGTAAAGGTGACATTCTGCGTCTAAATAAAGGCATGATTAAAAACGCTACGGGTTATGACTTACGTCACCTGATGATTGGCGCGGAAGGCACGCTGGGTATCGTCTGTGAAGTGGATATTAAACTGGAACGCCAACCACAAGATTTACGCGTTTTAGTTTTAGGCGTACCTGAATTTGCGGCTGTGATGCATATTCTACAAGCCTTTCAAAATCGCATTGATTTGACTGCTTTTGAATTCTTTGGCGAACTTGCGATGCAAAAAGTCATCGCGCATACCAAAATTCCACGTCCGTTTGAAACGGAATGTCCGTTCTATGTGTTGCTTGAGTTTGAAGGTCGTTTTGAAGCGATTGTCGATGATGCGATGCAGACGTTTGAGCATTGTATGGAACAGGGTTGGGTGATTGATGGCGTGATGAGCCAGAATCAAACTCAGGCTGCGACGTTGTGGCGTTTGCGCGAAGACATTAGCGAAACCATTGCGCCATTTACGCCGTATAAGAATGATATTTCGGTATTGATTACCCATGTGCCTGCGTTTATTGCCGACATTGACGCGATTGTGAGTGAGTCCTACCCAGACTTTGAAATTTGCTGGTTTGGACATATTGGCGATGGCAATTTGCATTTGAATATCTTGAAACCAGCGAATCTGACCAAAGATGAGTTCTTTGAGAAGTGTAAAGTCGTCAATAAATCGGTGTTTGAAACCGTGCAGAAATATGACGGTTCAATCTCTGCGGAACATGGCGTTGGAATGACTAAACGTGATTATTTGCATTACACGCGTGATGCGGTTGAGATCGAGTATTTGCGTGAAATCAAGAAAGTTTTCGATCCGAAGGGGATTATGAATCCTGGGAAGATTTTTTGAGTGTTTGATCGATTTTTGATATAATCCTTACTTGGTATTACTTTGAGGGCGTGTGTCATGGAAATTTGTTCTGTTACGAGCAAGGGGCAAGTCACGATACCGAAATCGGTCAGGCAGCAACTGGGTATTTGCCAAGGTTCAAAAGTGAGTTTTAGCTTAGAAAAAGGGACTGTTGAGTTGCATGTGGTGTCTAATCCACAACCTCCGCAGCAGTCTGGTTTTGGGATGCTAAAAAGCAGTTTAGCAAGCGTTGCTGTTGATCTTGATCCTGCAAGTCTGGTTAATCATGATCGGACTTGATACCAATATTCTTGCTCGTTATTACATTGATGATGCTCAAGATGCGGAGTCACAACATCAGCGCGTGTCTGCACGCGATTTGATTGAGTCGGGGCAGTCGCTGATGGTTGCTAAGACTGTGCTGCTGGAACTTGAATGGGTGATGCGCGGTTATTATGGTTTTTCTGTTGCAGAAATTATGCAGGTTTTTCAGCATTTATCTGCTTTGCCACAGGTGACGATTGAAGATCGAGAGACTGTTTTGCAAGCGATTGAACATAGTTTGGCGGGGCTTGAATTTGCAGATGCGTTGCATTTGAGTAGTTATCGTTCGTGCGAGACGGTAGCCTCATTTGACGATAAAAAATTTGCTCGACGCGTGAAGCGTATGGGATTGTCTCCTTCGGTGACTGTGCCTAAGCGGTAGTGTGTTAAGAAGATATGAGCGACGAATTTATTGTAATGGTCAAAGCTAATAGGGAGTACTCGTTTTATACTTGTACTGAACCAGATTTTTGGGTTATCGATAATGCAGGCTATGGGCAAGCATTTATTGATAAAGTCTATGAATAATCTCAAATAAAACAAGACAACGAAATAATCGATAAAGG
>CAYJUB010000054.1:8158-9942 GCA_964373145.1 uncultured Moraxellaceae bacterium | reverse complement strand
GGCAGCAAAACAGGCATCGACTTACCTAGCGAAAATAGTGGACTCTATCCATCACAAGCATGGAAGCTTAAAAAGCGCCGTAGCAAATGGCTGCCGGGTGAAACGATTTCTCTAGGGATTGGTCAAGGTTACTTCCTCGCCTCGCCATTACAACTTGCCAAAGCAACCTCCATTGTTGCGAATCAAGGGCACATTATCACCCCTCATTTATTACTCAGAACCAAAGGGCAAAAGTCATTCATCGTATCCAATAAATATGAAGGCAGCATCGACTTTAAAGGCACTACTGAAGACTGGATTAACATGCGTGAAGCCATGGTTGCCGTCACCACCCATGGTACTGGTGCGCGACTGAGCTATGGGCTGAGAGGCTATCGGATTGCAGGAAAAACGGGTACCGCACAGGTTGTGAGCATTGCTCAAGGCAAAAAATACAACGCATCCGCCCTATCCAAGCGCCAGCTTGACCATGCACTATTCACGGCCTTCGCCCCAGCCGATGATCCTCAAATTGCCATTTCAATTATCGTTGAAAATGGTGGCTTTGGTGCATCAGCTGCTGCGCCGATTGCGCGCGTCATGTTTGATTACTATCTACTGCAACGCGCAAAAAATCCAATCAAACCTGAAGCACTTCCTATGGATAGTGGACTCATGACCGCAGGACAACCGATTCACGAAGTCAGTGCGGTCGTAGCAACACCCCTAAAAGTAGAACCTGTGTCAACGACTGCAAGTGGCGGACATTAATTCATTATGAATCAACTTCGTATTATTGGTGGTGAATGGAAACGTCGGATTATCCGCTTTGAAAGCATCGAAGGATTACGCCCTACGCCCGATCGCGTCCGCGAAACCCTTTTTAATTGGCTCATGTGGGATGTGGCTGGACGTCGCGTATTAGATGTTTGTGCTGGTAGTGGAGCATTAGGACTAGAAGCACTATCACGCGGTGCAGCGCATTGCACATTGATTGAACCTAATAAAAAGCAAGCACTTCAATTGCAAAAGACTTTGACCGAACTTCAATCGGAATCGGGAAAAATTTTAAATCTTACCGCTCAAAATGCAGCGCCAAAAGTTGAAGGCACATTTGATCTGATGTTTTTAGACCCACCCTACTCGTTAAACTTGTGGGCAGAGTTAGCACAGCTTTATGATGGCAAATTGAATGAGCGTGCTTTGATTTATGTCGAAGCAGATCGCGCCTTTGATACGCTCGGATTACCAGCTCACTGGGAATTGAAGAAACAAACAAAAGCAGGCAGTGTGGTTGCGGGATTGTTTGAGCGGAATGCGGTTTAGACAATGTCTTCAGAACACGAAAACATAGTTCACTGAGCCTGTCGAAGTGAAGATCTTTGTCGTTGAGTCAACACCGCTCATTTCGACAAGCTCAATGGGCTATTTAGGTTTAATAAAGCTTTTTTAGAGACAAGATCAAAAGCAAAATCCTCCCCAACCCTCCTTTTTCTAAGGAGGGAAAAAAGCTCCTCCCTTAGCAAATGGGTTTACAGCATTGCTGTAAAGGGAGGGATTTGCTTTTGACTCTTAAAAAACTATATCAATAATACGGAAATCCTTCCGCCATCGACAACCCATCTTTACGCTCTTCTTCCACAATCTGACGCGCCACAAACATAATCAACTGACGCAACCAACGATGCGCAGGATGATGATGTAGCAATGGCCCCCACGCCATTTTCAATTCAAACTCAGGGATATAAAACGGCGGATCTTTAATCACCACACGCGGATGATCGCCATTTAAACGTGCAACTCGC
>CAYJUB010000054.1:0-8148 GCA_964373145.1 uncultured Moraxellaceae bacterium | reverse complement strand
CTAAATAGCTTTTCAAATTGAACTGTTCAAGACTTGGGCTTTTATGATTGAGCAAACAACTAAAACTATCGCGCCAAACCAAAACCTGATGGAAACTTTGCGGGATTTCATTGAAGCGATTAATCGCCAAATCAACTTTACCCTGCTCCATATCACGATACGACACGTCGGACGGCGTAAGGAAATCGAGTACCACATTCGGCGCTTCCGAGCGCATGGCCTTCACCAAGCGAGGAACCAATGTCGCTTCAGCATAATCACTGGTCATGATGCGAAAAACACGGGCACTGGTATACGGACGAAATTCGGTGCGCGGCTCTAAAATCTGAGATAAATCAGCGAGTGCCTCACGAATCAGCGGCTGTAATTCAAGTGCTCGTTCAGTCGGCGTCATACCTTCTGAGGAGCGAATTAACAGCGGATCATTGAACAAAGTACGCAAGCGACGTAAAATGTTGCTCATCGCGGGTTGCGTAACACCCAATTGCTCGGCTGCGCGTGTGACATTTTTTTCTCTTAATAAAACATCAAGATAGATTAAAAGATTTAAATCAACGCGCTCAAGATTCATGAAATAAATACCGAAGATTAAACTGATAAATTAGCTAAATTATGCCATAAAAAGTAGAATCCCCCAACAAGATCTGTATCAGGTTTTCTTTTATTCTTCATTCGATTAACTTATTATCCACACACGTAGATTTCTTATCCCGAATATCTACTAATGATAAGTTCACCGAAGCTTTCATCAGAGCAACAGAATTCAAGAAAATTTGCGATTTACGCTATTCAAATCCCTCTACCTCCAGATAGGAAGATGTCATGACAAATTACAGCACTGCGATTGATACAATCCGCAATTTAAAAGCGAAATTTGGTAGCACTTGGGCAGATATCAGCCCTGAAGATGCTGCACGTATGCAAATGCAAAACCGTTTCAAAACTGGTTTAGACATTGCTAAATACACAGCAGCGATCATGCGTAAAGATATGGCTGACTATGATGCTGACAACAGCAAATACACCCAGTCTTTAGGTTGCTGGCACGGTTTCATCGCGCAACAAAAAATGATCGCGAACAAAAAATACTTCGGTACAACTGACAAAAAATACATCTACTTGTCAGGTTGGATGGTTGCAGCACTTCGTTCAGAATTTGGTCCATTACCAGACCAATCAATGCACGAAAAAACTTCTGTACCTGCATTGATCGAAGAAATCTACACATTCTTGCGTCAAGCTGATGCGAAAGAAATGAACGATTTGTTCCGTGCTTTGAAAAAAGCTAACGCAGCAGGCGATACAGCTCAAGCAGCTAAAATCACTGCACAAATCGACGGTTTCGAAACTCACGTTGTTCCAATCATTGCGGACATCGATGCTGGTTTTGGTAACGACGAAGCAACATATTTACTTGCTAAGAAAATGATCGAAGCAGGTGCTTGTGCACTGCAAATCGAAAACCAAGTTTCTGACGCAAAACAATGTGGTCACCAAGCTGGTAAAGTTACTGTACCGCATGAAGACTTCATCGCTAAGATCCATGCATTGCGTTATGCATTCTTAGAAATGGGCGTAGAAGACGGCGTTATCGTTGCACGTACTGATTCTGAAGGCGCTGACTTGACTCAGAAGATCCCAGTATCGACCGTTAAAGGCGACTTGGCTTCTCAATACATCAGCTACTTAGACACCGTTGAAATCGACATCGCTGATGCGCAAGACGACGAAGTTCTCATCAAGCGTCACGGCAAGTTGCATCGTCCAAAACGTTTGGCTTCTGGCTTGTTCCAGTTCCGTGAAAACACACAAATCGACCGCGTTGTACTTGACTGCGTAAGCAGCTTGCAAAACGGTGCTGACTTGCTCTGGATCGAAACTGCAACTCCAAACGTTGCTGAAATCGCTGACATGGTTAACCGTGTTAAACAAACGATTCCAAATGCTAAGCTGGTTTACAACAACAGCCCATCATTCAACTGGACTCTGAACTTCCGTCAACAAGCATACGACGCGATGGTTGCTGCTGGTAAAGACGTATCTGCATACGACCGCGCTAAGTTGATGAGCGTTGACTATGATTCAACTGAATTGGCACAACTTGCTGACGAACGTATCCGTACTTTCCAAGCTGACGCATCACGTGAAGCGGGTATTTTCCATCACTTGATCACTCTGCCTACTTACCACACTGCTGCTCTGTCTACTCATGAGCTTGCAAAAGGTTACTTCGGCGATCAAGGCATGTTGGCTTATGTTGGTGGCGTACAACGTAAAGAAATCCGTGAAGGCGTTGCATGTGTTAAGCACCAAGCGATGGCTGGTTCTGACATCGGTGATGATCACAAAGAAATCTTCGCTGGCGACCAAGCTCTGAAAGCTGGTGATGACAGCAAAAACACTATGAACCAATTCGGTGGCTAATCCCCGACTGGTTTGAAAAAAGCCCCTGCTCTGTTGAGTGGGGGCTTTTTTGTTGCTCTTATAATAAGTTAGGGTTCGTAGGTTCGAGCTGCTGCAGGAAGCCCAACTTAATGACAAAATCCTCTCATCAGCATCGGCGAATTATGCACTTCTAATAGTTGGGCTTCGCTCCTCTGCACTAACAAATACACCACCCAACTTATACGTTAAGTTTGTTTGAACTTGTATAAGCAATTTGTTCCTTACTTGGTCTTTCAAGTAATTCAAAAAGCATTGGGCTTTTTATAAGATCAAGTGCTGGTTGTTTGATTTGCTCTAAGAAAGGTACATCTTCTTTCTTAACACGAAACTCAAGTACACCATTATTCAAATGGTTTAGATATCCTCGATATTGTTCTAATAAATTTTTGTAAGTTGAGTGATTATTCTCTATCAATACCTGTGAAAACTCATTGTGGCCAAGCCTATGTGAGAGTACAAACTCCAGATGCATCCCAAGAGGGAGTATTTCCATGATCTGCTGTATAAATTGCATGATCAGTCCAACATGATCAATATCATCAATTTTTTTGCTTTGGATAAGAGTTAACAGATTACTAATAAAAAATACGAGATGACCTTTCAACTCCATGGCTGACGAAAGAGTATTATTTGCCAATGGTTGGATAGTTGTCAGATCAACCCTGTTATCAAGCACCAATTTAAAGTTCTGCAGTAAAGCCAAATAAGAACTTACCTTGTCAGAGTAAAACAAAATATTCTGCTCTTTAACGCCTTGAGATACCTTCACGACCAGTTTTTGAATGCTTTCAATTTTTTTAACCAATATCTGGGTTTGAATCACCATTGCCACCATCAAAGTGCTGGTTGCTATTGCTTGCGCCGCCACTACAGTATTTTGAATATTAGCTACAGCCTGTACAAAACCTTCCTGCGTGAGGGATTGAACAGATTTAATAGGCAAATGCTGAACAATACCGACTCTTTCCATGCCTTTAGCCCAGTAAGCGACGCCATCCCGAATAACAATCTTCCCAGTAGCTAACCCCTCCTGTACTGCAGGGAAAAATTTCTCATAGTCGAACTGGAATACAGTATTTAAATAATCCATTATTGTTAGGGTCCTTATTAAAACAGATTGGTTTTATTAGGGGTGGTTGAATGCTTTAAACGCATCATGGCCACAATACAAACGGCAGGAATTGTGACACGATAAGCAGGTGCAGTAATATCTTGAGCTGTTAGGGGTAATGCAGCGACAGCTACCGCAGGATTTATTTTTATAAAATTTTTTGCCACCTTTATTCCAACACCCAAGACTCCACCTATACTACTAGCCGAAGCAGCTCCAACACCTAAACCATTTTTAATAGTTTCCCAAGGTTTTTCACCTAGAGATGAAAAACCAAGATAGCCTTTTTCCTTTAGTGCTTTGTTAATAAAATCTCGATCATCGAACGTAGTGATGCGCCCAAATAATTTACGAAGAACTTTCTCCTCTATTTGTTCAATGGTTGCTGTATCTTTGTGAAAATCTACACCCACCCTGCTGGCGACATCCTGAGCAATCTCTTTATAAACTACACCTTTTCGACGAAAAATGTTAACTACAGTATCGCCACCGTACAATTGAAGTTCAGCAGCAATAGCCATCCAACTATTTTTGAAAGCTTGCTCTTCACTATCATACTGATGAATACGCTCACAAATAGTTCTTTTGAGTTGTCCAGTCCACTGCTCTTTACCTTCACTATCTTTGATTAGATAATGAGCTAATATAGCTAAATCATTATGGTCTGCAAATTGTAAAAAGGCCAAATCGGAATCTTCACGGAATTTTGTATCATTTGCCATTTATATTATTTAACCTCGATTTCAGTTTTATTTAAAAAATTTCATAAAAATATTTCTTTATGAGTTTATATTCATTTTCAGGTAAATTAAATCTATAAAATATCTATTTCAATAGTGTAAAACGTTTGTGAAATCAAGATTCACCCCTTAACGCGTAAGTTGGGCTTCGTAGGTTGGTGCTGACGCAGGAAGCCCAACATGAATTACAAAGTCTTCTCAACTGCGTAAGTAAATTATGCTTTCCTAATCGTTGGGCTTCGTTCCTCAGCACCAACCTACAAATACGCCGCCCAACTTATGCACGCAACCCACCACTCAAATCATAAAATGCAGCACTACGCCCAATGCCATCACATAATAAATCCTCGGCAACCACTCATAGAATGTCGCTGTAACAACCTCTAGCCGCTTTTCTTCCAACTCCAAATGATACTTAAGCGTCGGTGCTAAAAGCCCTGTTTTTTCACCAGTCCTTAAAGTCTGTTTCATTTCACTCGTCAAAATCAGCTGTGCTTGTGATAAAGCAGCAACCAAGGAACTGCCCTTCTCTAAGCTTCGTTGACAGATTCTAGTATTACTTTGAAGCAAAGCTGATGGAAATAGATCACAGAGATTCTTGAGCGCATGAACTGGATCAATCCCCGCCTCAAGTTGTGCAGTTAATAATGAGTACCAATAATATTCAAATAGACGTTTAAGAGCACTTACATTCTTCATTAAAACTGGACGTTGCCACGCGCCCGCTAAGAAATAGAAAATGTCTATTTCCAACAACTGATAAATCAACTTAGTCACGATCACAACGATGATCAAACCAACAATTTCATGAAAATAACTGCCACCTTTTGCAGCTGTTAATGCCGCACCCGCAATCAGCCCAATGACAATCACAGCCTGCGAGAGCTTTAATTGCGTTTTTAATTTTTGATGACGTTCATGTTGTCTGTTTAAGCGGTTGGCAATATTGATTAACATGATCGGTAAACTGCCTGACAACTCACCAATCTTGACTTGTTCCAACTGATAACGATTAAAAAAATGATGCCGAGCTAATGCACTGACAAATGATGCGCCACGTCCGATATCAATCAAAGCTTCGCTACAAGCATGCGCGAGTCGATGGTTTCGCCCTGCTTGTCCTTTTAATGCAGTAAAAGTTTGCTCAGCACTCAATCCTGATGCCAATAAAGTCGCCATCGCACGGCACCAATGCGCATCCAAGAGTGGCTTATTATGTACCTCTAGCAACCTAGACATATATGCTTCTCTATCTAAAGCCCACGTCAAATATGATCGGACTTTGTATTCAAAACAACCTTACCTCAAAAATATCATTTAAACGTTAATAGTTTATATATACGAACTCACAAAAACAGATGTAACATGCTAAAAAGGAAAGCTAATCACTGCAAAATTGGAGAGTTCACATGAGTGACGACACCACAACCAACCACTCGTCCAAAGATGCACCAAAAAGAAAATCACGCAACAGAAGCTTTATCGATCAAACCCTCAAACATGCACGAGACGTTGCAGACATGGCAACCGATGTGACCCGTGATGTGGTTGGTGTTGCAGGCATTGCTGCTGATGCTGCGTTTAATGCCGCAGTCGTTGTCACTACAGGTGCTGCACGCGGTGCGATTGATGCTGCCAACTTCACCACCGATGCCGTTCGCGGCGTTGTAAGTAGCACCACTGAAACAACCCGTGATGTCGCACTCCTGATGGCGCGAACCTTCCTCGGCAAAACGACCCTCACCTTGCCATTACCTGAAGCATTGCTCAACAAACAAATTAAACAACGCCTCGAACAAAATAAAGACCTTGACCAACTAGCAATAGAATGCGGTGAAGATCGCCTTCAGATCACCGTAAAAGGTCACTATAAACGCGCAATCTACACCCTACATCTCGACTTCAACGTCCTCGAATGCGACATCAGCACGAAGAAACTATTACGCCTTCGCCAAGTCGATGAAAGCCTAGACTTCCAAATCCGTGATGCAAATATCGTCACCAATTGGATCGCCAAAAAAGTCACCAGCAAAGCATTTGATGTTGTGAATAGCCTGCCGATTCCCTCTCTGATTAATCACATCATTCGCGACATTCCAGGGATTCAGCAAGAAGATCATCGCGTGTGGAATATAGACTTAGAACAAGCAGGATTTATCGACTTCCTCGACAATCGTTCTTGGATGCTCGACAAACTATTAAATCTGACCGACTTTAGTGTCCTCCCCGGCTTAAACATCCTGAGAGAAAGTCGTGAACTCATGCAGCAACTCGTCAATCAATTTGAAATTCGCGGTTTGCGCGTCCAACAAGGACGACTAGAAGTTCAGGTGGGCATTAGCCAATAAAGAAAGTGCTGTTGCTCCGAAGTCTTCCCCTTGAGAAGCACTGCTTCGCAAGACGAAGCGCAGCGTAGTAGGGAAGATTTAGATAGGGGTGCTTTTGATTTTAAAGTCAAAAGCACCCCTATCCCAACCTTCCCCCTCAGGGGAAGGAGACAAGCTTTCATAAATAGCCAAAACTACCAAAACAATAGCAATTACTACCTTCGCGTCAAAACGCGCATTCAGGTCAGTCACGCATAATTGATTCGTCACTTCCAATAACTGTTAAAATATAACCAATCAATCAGCAATGATCTTTTAGGGAAAATCCTCATGCCTGACACAGCAGCAACATTCACACTCACAAGCGAACAACGCGCTGAGCTGAATCGAAAATCTGACAAGCTCGGAGCATGGTCAGTATTCAAAAGCTGGGCGCTGATCTTCTTTGCGTTTGGTCTGAGTATTGTTTTTCCAAATCCGATGAGCTTTGTGATTACCATCATTCTGCTGGCTGGCGCGCATGTCGGCTTAGCCATCCTTATGCATGACGCCTCACATCGTGCACTATTCGCAAGTCCAAGAATCAATGACTGGGTTGGTGAATGGCTCTGCGCAAAACCGATTTTTCAAAGTTTAGAAGGTTATCGCAGCTATCACATGGCGCATCATCGCTTAGCTGGAACGATTGAAGATCCCGATTTAGTCATGACCCAAAACTATCCAATTACGCGCTCAAGTTTACGCCGCAAACTGCTCCGTGATATTTCGGGGATGACAGGCATCAAAACTTATTTCGGTTTAACGCTGATGCACGCCGAGCAATTGAAATACATGCTCAATGGTCAAGTGATCCCTAATCCTAACGCCCCAAAAGGCTTTGTTGCCATTAGCAAAACCTTAGTTAAAAATCTTCACGCGTTCATCATGACCAATATCGTGATTTTTGCAGTGCTTTGGGCGCTTCATGCTCCTTGGTTATATTTGCTGTGGGTCATTGCACAACTATCACCATTTCAAGTCTTTCTTCGTGTTCGCCAAATTGCTGATCACGCGGTCGTGCCTGACAGTTTAAGTAAAAATCCACTGCTGCACGCACGCTCTACAACTGCTGCTTGGTGGGAAAAATTGCTATTTGCGCCACATCATGAGCATTACCATTTAGAACATCATTTCGTTCCGACAGCCCCCTCTTGGAATTTACCCAAACTGCATAACATTTTGCTTGATGCGAATGCCCTTCCCGAAGGCTCTCAAAGTAATGGTTATGCAGCTGTTCTCCGAAAAGCAGTATTACCAACACCGTCAAATTAAAGAAACTAAAAAGCCCCAGAATTTTGCTGGGGCTTTTTTTTCATATCAGAATCGTTTAAAGAATTAACAACGACCTTTTTTCGCTTGACCTGGAGGACAGAAACCACCATCTGAATTGGAGTGAGAATGTGAGTGAGCGAGTGGATCAACCACAACTGCACCGCGCGGCGTATACACAGCACAGCTCGCCAACCAAAGAATAGACGTTAAAACC
>CAYJUB010000053.1:0-9958 GCA_964373145.1 uncultured Moraxellaceae bacterium | reverse complement strand
CATAGCTACCAAACATTTGATATAGATGCAGCGCCAAAATCAAGCACGCAAAACTCAGCGGCAAAAGACGAGTTCGGTGACTTGAAATTCCGTTTTGATCGAGTAATTTAATGACCCGCAAACGCAGCGAACAATCCATCCATGCCGAAGAAGCGCGACTTCATAAACCTTCTACGCAAACGATTTTGCATCGCTTTGTCATCCGGAAATCGGATTTTTATCGTTATTCACGTCATGTTCACGCATGGCTTTCTGCGTTTGCATTTTTATCGTTAATCTTCTTTGCAGGTACAGGTTTATTTCTCAATAACACCGACTGGTTTGCCTCCGAACCTGAAGAAGTGAGCCTGCAAGTCACAGTACCAACCGACGTGTTAGCTCAAGCAAAAGCCTTAGAAAATCCTGCGCCGCTCTTGTTAGAAGCAATTCGCAAAGCATCACCACAAACCTTGTCAGGCGCGTTTAAAAGCAGTGATTTGATTGATAATGAACTGGATATGCGCTTAGACGGCGCAAAAGGTCATACCGATATTACCATTGCACTCGATTCAGGTCTGACCGAAATCACAGTCAAACCAGAATCCGTTTTGGACACGTTGAAAAACCTCCACAAAGGTAAAAATGTCGGCACCGTGTGGAAGTTAATCATTGATATCAGTGCCATTATCATCTTGATCTTATCAATCGCTGGCTACATCTTATTTTTCAGCCTACGCAAACGTAAAGCCATCAGCTTATGGCTCACAGGACTATGTTTTGTGATGTTGATCAGTGCGTTTATTTGGGGAGTGGTTTAACCACCAAAAGCTCACTGAGCCTGTCGAAGTGAGTGCGATACGCAAATACCGCACATTGCGACAAGCTCAATGAGCTACGTAATTTTTAAAAGTTCAATATAAAACTAAGCCTTCCGCTCCAACAAAAAATTCGCCAACGCTCGCAATCCATTCGCCCGCTCATCAAACCCAGCCAACGATTGTAGCGCCTGTGCATGCAAATCGACAGCTCGCTGCTTCGCCGCCGCCAAGCCCAACAGCGATGGATAGGTAGACTTCTGCAACTTCTCATCTGAACCCGCTGGCTTGCCTAAATCCTCAGTCGTCGCCGTCACATCCAGCACATCATCCTGAACCTGAAACGCTAATCCCAGCGCATAAGCAAACTGATCAAGACTCGCCAAAACCTCTTCCGCAACAACCCCAGCAGCCAGCGCGCCCATCCGCACTGCAGAACGAATTAACGCACCCGTTTTATGCACGTGAATCGCCTCAAGCTCAGTCTCACACACTTGCTTCGTTTCTGCCGCCAGATCCATCACCTGCCCTTTCACCATCTGACTCGATGCCTGCGACAAACTTTGCACTTGTTTCACCTGAATATGCGCATTCGCTTCATTTTCCGCGAACCACTGACTGGATAACACCTCAAATGCCAACGACTGCAACACATCCCCTGCCAGCAACGCATTTGCCTCGCCATACACCACATGCGCCGTCGGTTGACCACGACGCAACTCATCATCATCCATACACGGTAAATCATCATGGACCAGTGAATAACAATGAATCAGCTCCACCGCAACCGCTGCGCGTCTTGCCGCTGCATTGGTCACTTGCCCATTCGCCTGACACGCTGCATACACCAGCGCAGGACGTACACGTTTGCCACCTTGCAACGCCGCATGACGCACTGCCAGCTTCAAGACCTCAGGCCAATTTTGCTGATCGATCACAGCCAACAAGTCGGTATGCACCTGTGCTTGTGCATCAGACAATACTTGTGGCAGATTTAACGCTGGCTTCATGGACACACCTTGTTTTTTATACGAGCAACTTCATTCGAGAAACAAATTCATCATTGGCGACGATTCTACCAAGAGATTCGATTAAATCATTCAATTCAAAATTTTTATTCACACCAACATCAGCTCACTGAGCCTGTCGAAGTGCGTCACCAACTAATGCACTGATCATATACCGTTCACTTCGACAAGCTCAGTGAACTATTCTTTGAAATATTAGACGCATATATAAACGCACCCGAAGGCGCGTTTCTTTATATCAACGAATTGATTACTTCGCTTTTGCAACAACTTTACGTTGTGGCAATTTTTCGCGGATACGTGCAGCTTTACCAGCCAAATCACGCAAGTAATACAATTTAGCACGGCGTACCGCACCACGACGTTTCACTTCGATACCAGCGATGATTGGTGAATGTGTTTGGAAAACACGTTCAACGCCAACACCGTTAGAAATCTTACGTACTGTGAATGCAGAATTGAGACCACGATTTTTGATCGCAATAACAACACCTTCGTAAGCCTGAGTACGCTCACGGTCGCCTTCTTTAACTTTTACTTGAACAATAACAGTATCACCAGGCGCGAACGCAGGGATGTTTTGTTTCAATTGGGCTTTTTCAACAATTTGAACTAATGGGTGCTTGCCACTCATTGTATTTACTCCAAATGTGTCACATGTTCATTTGATGAATCATGCAACTGAGTACAGAGGCTGTAGTGGGTGTTTTTTAATGATTCACACACTGGCGCATATCACTCGTTAAGTTAACGTCCTCACGTTTTACCGTGGAACGCACTTGATGGCGAACCATCATCGACTGAAATTCTATTCGTTAGAATCGTCCCTTTCAGTCACGGGAATACTTAAATCTTCTTGCTTACTGCTTTTTTCCGAAAGTCTTTTGGGCTACAGCCGCCTCTTTCTCGGCTTCTGCAATCCATTTTGTTTGCTGCTTCGACAGCACGACATCTTTTAACAGTTCAGGGCGTCGAGCAATAGTCCGCGCCATACTTTGTAAAAAACGCCATTTTTCAATCTGGAGATGATGACCGCCTTTCAGCACATCAGGCACATCCAAACCTTCAAACGTATCGGGCTTGGTATAGTGTGGACAATCGAGTAAACCCGCGACAAAAGAGTCTTGTTCTGCCGAAGCATTGTCACCCATCACATCAGGCAACCTACGGATCACACTATCCATCAACACCATCGCAGGCAGCTCGCCACCTGTTAACACATAATCACCAATCGACCATTCTTGATCGACATACAACTGAATCAAGCGCTCATCAATGCCTTCATAGCGACCGCAAAGCAAAATCATGCCATCGTATTGCTGTAACGCTTTAACACCTGCCTCATCAAGCCGACGACCTTGCGGCGATAAATACACCACAGGGACATTGGCAAGACCTTGCGCTTCAGCCAGTTCTTTTGCATGGCGGATGGTATCAGCCAAAGGCTCAGCCATCATCACCATACCCGGCCCACCACCGCATGGACGCTCATCGACACGACGATTCGGATCAAAGCTGAAATCGCGCGGATTGAGACAGGTCACATTGACTTGACCTCGACCAATCGCTCGACCCGTAATCCCAAAATCACGCAGCGCCGCAAACATCTCTGGAAATAGGGTAATGACCGAAAACCACATAAACCCACCTATCTCAGCATAGTAGTCGAACTATCAACGGGTTTATCAGATTAACTGCGATCAGCAATTAATAATCCACGCCCCAATTCACATCCATACGACGGGTTGCCATATCAATGTGACGGATAATATCTTTATGCCATGGAATCAATCGTTCAGTCTGATCGATGCTTCCAGCCACAGGACGCACGACGATGACATCGTTAGCACCTGTTTCAAACAATTCATGGATCGCACCCAAGAATACTGGCTCTACAGCCACATCCCCAGATTCACTTGGTTCGAAGGCATAAACCTGTAAACCGACCAAGTCAGACCAATAGTATTCATTATCTGGCGCAACAGGCAGAACATTACGATCAGCCCATACCGCCGCACCCATCAATAAATCGGCAGCATTACGGTCAAGAACGCCCTCTAAAGAGACAACGAGACCTTTGCCTTGGGTGCGCCAACGCTTTACTTTCATTTGACGCAAGCCAGAGCGAGTTTCGACCCACCACGGCTGATAATCAAAGACATTACTGATCGGATCGGTTTCCGAATACAACCACAACCAACCCTGCAAACCATATGCAGCGCGCAACTCCCCGACCTTCATTCGATCTGCAGGAGCGACACGACCAGAATCAAGACTATCAGGCTTATTCATTTCTGACGACATAAGGTTTGCACTCGCAAGCTAAGTCCAAAGACCCATAAATGAAAAAATATAAGTCTTAAACAAAGTTGCAATTATGCAGCAACAGTACCAGCAGCAGCTTGCTTAGCCAATGACGCTACGCGATCTGAAGGTTGTGCACCGTTAGCAACCCAATATGCAAAACGATCAGCATTCAGACGTACTTTTTCTGCTTGACCTTTTGCTGTTGGATTGAAGAAACCAATACGTTCAATGAAACGACCATCACGTGGATTACGGCTATCAGTCACGATGATTTGATAGAACGGACGCTTTTTAGCACCACCACGGGCAAGACGAATAACGACCATGTACGACACTCACTTTAAAATACTAAGAAATACAATATGAAACGGCGAAAAAAATCAGGAGGACTTCTACTCGCGCAGCACCCATCGATAGGCACATACGCAGTTATGTCCAAAAAGGGGGCTATTCTACGTTATTTTTGCGGAAATGTGAAGTGCGATTTCTCACCACTTCGATGCTGAACTCAGCGTGCATGCAATCGCCGTTTTAGTCCAGCACTGCCATCCTTGATCATTCAGACGCACAACACCATCACCCATCTGTTTCGAGCCAGTTCTTGGTGCTGCAGTCAACGTCCACGCACCAGCAACGGTTGCTGTATCTAATTCAAGGTCATACAATGTATCGCCCTGACTTGGATAGACTATACTGCCGTTTAGTGTGGCTAAAGTGATATTATAGTTATGATTTACCATCTTATAATTTGCCAACTTCTGCGCAATCAGAGTCATTTCAGATTTCAGCGCAGTACGATTAGCTTTTACGACATGCTGAGTATAAACAGGAACAGAAATTGCGGTTAAAACTGCAACCACCGCAAGAACCAACAAGATCTCAACCATCGTGAAACCCACTTGTCGACGATGCTTGTTTAAGTGTAACGATTTCAAATTCATTGTGACCCCTCTCCTCACTGATATCTATTAAGATGATCGGCTTGCATGTGCAATATATCGATCATCCTATCACTCCAATCTTAGACGACAATCACCATGGCTGGCTTGAAGTACCACATAGCTGAGCATTTGATATGACTGGAGGGTAAGCACCAAAGCCGATATCAATATCCTTAATATGATCCCCAGCACTTCCTGGCGTCTTGCAACGCACACCTTGGCTATCTAATACGAGCCTTGATGCACTCCCCAGTCGCCCAGTAGATGTCGCTGTATCAGTATTATCACCAGAATTCGGACGAGCAATCATAACCCAACCCTGTCCTGCACAACCTTCGATTGACGTAATTGGGTTCAGCGTTGAACGGCAAGCACTATCCATAATAAGAATACGATATCGAAATGTAGACGCGGTACTTCCACTGGGAATGAGGATACTCATATTGCCGTAGCTACCCGCCGCCGATTCATAGCCGGTTGAAGGAACAAATCCTGAATAACTCAAGCTCTTGCCCCTCCACCGTTCTAGATCACCCGCCAATGTAAGCATTTGGCTTTCGGCAGCTGCACGTTCCGCATTGCGAACATAACGATCCTAAGCTGGAATAGCGATCGCAGCATTTTCGACTCTCACAGTGAGAGCTACCATCATTTCTAGCAGCGTGAAGCCGTTATGTTTAGACTTCGCGCCACGTTCTCGACTCTCCATGCCTGTGTGCATATTATTTCACCTTAGCAGGATTTGGTTGTTTTTCGTACCAACGAACGGGAATCAAGGAGCGATTACACGTCCATTCACCATTCCCACTTACGTTACCAATCAACGTAAACGCACCACATGTACCCGCAGGCGATGCACCGCCAAGACCGATACCGGTAATACCCGCACCACGTAGCTTATCGCAATTTTCGCCTACACAAGCATTACATGAAGAGCCTACACAAGAAGTCCGTTCATCAATTTGATTGGCACCTGTATCACTCTCACGACTATTGTCTCGTTTACCGATATCAACACCGGATGTTTGCAGACATACGCCATAAGGTAAGCAGTATCTTTGAAGAACCGTTTCACCAACTACACGCGGCGCACAACTGCTTTGGTCAGTCAGTTCCTCACCTTCAGGATCATAGACTGGTACCAACAAAGTTCCAGCAATCGCAATCGGTTCTTCAAACGCTTTCATACCACCATCAATTTTTGCAGTCTGCGTCCGTGTTGAAGTACCAAAGCTTTTCAAGCCAGTCACTTTCGTGCCATCTGACTTATCAGACAATGAACGATACCAACCTTCTTTACGCGCTCCAGCGGCACCAAAGAAGGTATTTGGAATTACCGTATTCAGCAGCTGAGGTTTTGGCTGTAGATTTGCGAATACCAGCTCTTTGCTTTCTAAAGCACTATCAGCAATCTTAGCTGGTAGTGTTGCAGGTGCAGCTGGCGGTAATAGATTCTTTTTAACAAAATCACGATCCATAATGCCATACACATTATTCACTGGCATCGCTGTGAGATTCTGACCACCACTTAACAACGGTAAGATGTCTAATGGTGAACTACGATTACCAGATGCGATACCCACGAGGATAAAGGTGTCTACACCATAATCATGAATCGTCAATGTCGGTGGCTCATAAAAACGTGGGCTTTTCGATTGGTCGCTATTTGCAAGGTTTGCTAAACGAACGACACGTACACCAAAGTTGGTTGTATTTCCAGCAGTTCTTTGATTTGCATTATCAAAATCAGCACGGAATACATTACCACCCAAATCACCGAAATAAATATGGTCAACTAACCCATCTGCATTTCGATCCAACGTACTCACACGTGAAACAATACTATGTGTCATCGATGCATTTGTTGTATTTGCACCTGTGTTACTTGCCCACCACAAGCGTGCACCGGTCAGGGCATCAACCATATAGACAGCGTTGCCTTGTGCGATTGATTTGCCGTTACACGTTGAATCGGGTTGACCTGATGCACCCAGTTTGAAAGTACCACTTTCATAGCACTTGTCATAACCGCCGCCCACAAACATGACGCGTTTGATCACACCGTTATAACGGACATTGGCGAGAAGTGGCTTAGACCACGATTGTCCCATCCGACTATAGGCAGCGACATCTGATCCAATTCTAAACAACAGTTTCGGTGTGATGATGCCATCCGTAGAGGCCGCAGGCGAATCACAAATCGCACCCGCTGAAGGCGCATTACACAAATCAAGGCCATAGTAGCTATTGCCACCCATGCGTAAGCCACCATAAACATTCATTCTAGTCGCTCTAATCTTCAGGCCAGAACGATCTGTTTTGTACGCGGTGTCTGAAACCCAAGCTCCATCCACACCGTGTGTCGGTACAATTGACCCAACACTCGCTTGCTCAAGCGGTTTCAGTGCTTTAGCGACACCTGCGGTTTGTGACAAGATTTCAAACGGTACAAATACCATTTGTTCTTTACCACCATTCACCGTGTTATCCGCTTTCACCAAATGCAATGCACCTTCCATTGAACCGTAGAGCACCGACTCAACGCGATTTGACGTTAATTTACCCTTGCTATCCAAGGTCCCTTCATAACTGAGTTGAATGGGTTGGGAATGAATTGTTCCTCCAAGCACCTTATAAGGGGTGAGTGTCGTAGTGCCCGCCAAGGTTGTTGGCAATGTTGTTGCAGTGAGCGGAACGTTGTAACCCAAATAATTCAAGAGTAGAAGTTGAATTTGCAAATTAATCAAATTTCCAGTGCCCGATGCATTATAAGGTGCGACACTTGAGAATCGACTCAAGATATTTGCATCAGTCAACGCCGCACTTGAAAGCGCGAGTGGAATGGGTAGCAAGGAACCCGAAGTTAAAGCTGTTCCCGCACCACTCAGATCAGTAAACAAAGGTCTAATCTTAGTCACGCCACTCTTAGTTAATGAATCGCTGCTCAATGGTGCAACAATTTTATCAAAAGTACCGGCCTTATCGATAAAACCACCATCTGCAACAACTGGACCCGTAAACAGCGTTTTATTCCAAAGCTCCGTCGTACCTGTGGCAAATTCACCCGTTGTAGTCAATACATTGACGTTGCTACTATCTTTCAATGCACCACCAGCGACTTTAAATTTCTTGATGTTCCCATTCCACAGCAAGGTACCTTTGTCAGCTGGATTAGGTTGAAGCAGACGGAAATAACCATAAGGCTGGAATCCACTTGGATTTAATCCATCAATAGGAATCGTAGGTGCACCAGTCACCAAAGGTTTAAGTGGTGCTTGTGCCAATCCACGAATAAACGTCACCAAACTATCCGACACACTTTGAGTCGATGATGCCGCAAAGAAACCACCACGACCATAAGACTGTTTAGGGGAGTTCGGATTTGTCACATAACAATCATCGCCATTTTTACTTGATCCTAACTGACATGCATTTTTAGCATCAGTACTGGTCGCCGTCGTGACTCCCGCAAAGACTGAACCAAATCCAACAAATGCTGTCTGAATCGGCACACCAGCAGGGTTGGTTGTCACCAAACTATTTGCATCAGGCGTTCCATAAAGTTTCTTAGCAAATTCACCCATACATTGCCAACCAGAATCAGTTCCTGAATTTGGCAGCCAAGGTGCTGATGTTGGGCAAGTAAAAGACGCACCCAACGTTGGACCCAGTGCTTGCTTCATTACAGTCGCTGCGCGAGCATCACTAGAACCATTCGGCTCACCGTCGGACAGAAAGTAGATGCCCTGACCATCACAAGACACCCGCTCGGCAGAGGTCGGAAGCGGAGATTGATAAAGCGTAGCCAGATTGGTTGCAGCTCTATTGACAACGATCCCTGCTGTTTGCGTGCCGTTGATATCTTTTGCTTTAGATTTAGGCGTCCCACTATCTGCGTTCGGTAAAGCCTGTGGTGCAGTGATGTAATAGGTTCTCGTTCTCACACTGCCGCTATTTGTACTGTTACCACTTTCATTGTAGCCACTATTTGCAGGGATCGTTGGTTCACTTGGCCACGTTGGGCCTGCACCCGTTGTGTTCGCTGTGCTTGTAGGTTGCGTTCTGATACGTGTCCCCCAATTACTACACGTCTGAACTTGAGTAGTAAAGTTTGTCGCATTCCACGCCACACACGTATAAAAATCATAGGTATAATTATAGCGATATCGAGGATTGGCTGAAGAGCCGAGATCGGTTCGGGTCCAACTTCTCAGATATTGATAAGTATCTTTATTAATATTAGGGTAAGTTTCTGAGTAAGTCGTCGTACCCATCAAATATGCTGCCGCTTCTGCATAAGCGTGCGCTGAAGGCGTGGAAGCACCATCATCCAGCGCCGCGATTGCATTTTTGATTGCTGTACGCTGCGCCGAACCCACCAGACCTAAGGGTTTGGCTGGAACCAGAATTTGACCTGCGGTATTTCCAGCATCCGCCGAAAAGTTACCCACCCCCATCCGTACTACCTCTAAATCAGTCAAGGTAGAATCATTTAATGTATTGAACATCGCGTCTTTCATGCGAGTCAGACGATCAAAACAAAGCAATCCGCCATTACTCGGAATCACTTCGCAAGTACCTTTTAAACGCTGATAGTTACTAGAAGCCGTGGTGCTATAGGCAACCTTACAATAATCTTTAACGTAAGGCGGTGAAACTGTACTCGTACCAGTGACCGCCGCTGTCGCGTCCGTACAACCTGTAAGTGTATAGTCTGGGCTATAAGATGAAGACCCCATACTCCCTGACGTATCCAACATCATGACGAGCGTCTTCTTACCCGCAGCAGGAACCTGATAAATCTCGATATCACTCGCTGACGCAACGGATCCAAAGGCATAGAGAGTCATCGCCAACACGCCCACAACCCCAGATCGCACAAAACCAA
>CAYJUB010000052.1:0-9988 GCA_964373145.1 uncultured Moraxellaceae bacterium | reverse complement strand
TGTAAAAAAGCCGAGACTTGTTAAAACAAGCCTCGGCTTTTTTGATTCAGCTTTGAACTATTTACGAACGCGTTGGGTTAGACCTTTAAGGAAGTTCCTCAGGAATTGATCACCACATGCGCGGTAGTTGCTATGACCTTTCGCACGGAATAGTGCAGAAAGTTCTGGCTTAGAGACATTGAAGTCGACTGATTGTAGAATCTCTTGCAAGTCTTCATCTTTCAAATTGAATGCTACACGCAACTTTTTAAGCATGAGGTTGTTTGAATTTGGAAGTTTGACTGGGACATGGGGCTGATCTTCTTTTTTGCCGCGTAAATGAATAACAAGCCCGTTTAAAAAGTACAGCATTGCATCATCAGGGATAGCTAAAAAGCCTTCATCTTCTTCTGAACGCAAGAAATCGATCACATCAGTTTCGGCAACGGCGTAGTCTACCAGTGCAAAAATATCGACCATGCTACTGTCGGAAAGATCGAGCATATAGCGTACGCTGCGCAACACGTCATTATTCATCATAATTACACATCATTTACATAGGTCATTCGTTTAAAGCCTTTTTGGATTCATCATTAAAAATTAAGCAAATTTTGCAAGTAGTTCTAGAAATGCAGTGTTTTGACTTGGATGTGCTGCGATGACTTGCGCCAAGGTGCGGCCTTTATTATCCAGTGCATTCACGTTACGACCTAGTTCTTTAAATTTAACTAGCAGACGTTCGTAGTCAAATGGACGCATGTGTTTGTAGGCATCGTATAGTACATGAAAATCTGCATCTACGCCTTCAGGCGGTAAATGATTCAAAAAAGCGAATACGCGTTTATCTGGCCATTCTTCATTAAATGTTGCGGGCTGGTTAAAAGCCATGATTACTCCAATAATTCGATCAATCTTTTTCTGCAGTGAACTTGTTTAAACCATAAAAAAAGGCAAAAGAACAAGCACCGCTAGGTGAGTCATTTTGCCTTAAATCTCTTCATCAATAAAGAAAAAGAACTGCATATCATGATTCAATAAAAAAATTCAATTAAAAATATGCA
Organism: uncultured Moraxellaceae bacterium; assembly: GCA_964373145.1. Classification (GTDB taxonomy): domain Bacteria; phylum Pseudomonadota; class Gammaproteobacteria; order Pseudomonadales; family Moraxellaceae; genus Aquirhabdus. The sequence goes on along the minus strand of CAYJUB010000052.1, from coordinate 8,948 downwards.
GTGCGGTATAGCAAGATTACCTTAAGACGGTTGGTCTTCAGGTAAATTAATGTTCATTTCCAGCATTTCGATATTATCTTCAGAACGTACTGTCATGTGAATATCATGAGTATTTACGCCGCGAACGTAGCGGTTCACGACTTCCATGATTTCAGATTTCATGCGATTAATCGTATCTTGAGACAAGCGACGACCTAAACGGTTCTCTGTCGCGATAATCACTTTTAGTCGATCAGCCGCGGTTTTACGACTGCTTGGTGCTGATTCACCTTTAAATAAGTTTGCCCAAAAACTCATGGCTGCACTCCAAAGAAACGTGCCAACCAGCCTTGTTTTTGTGGCTGAATGTGGCGATAAGGACGGTCTTCACCGAGGAAACGTGCGACTAGGTCATCGTAAGCCTGACCTGCTTTTGAGTCCATGTCACGAATCGTTGGTACACCTTGGTTTGATGCATTCAGTACCGAGGTACATTCTGGAATTACACCGAGTGTCGGTACTTTCAAGATGTCTTTAGAAATATCATCAATAGTCATCATTTCATCACGGCTTGCGCGATCTGGGTCGAAACGGGTAATGACCAGATGTTCGCGTACGCGACCAATGTTTTGTTCAACTTTTTTGGTTTTGCTGTGCAGCATACCAATGATACGGTCTGAGTCACGTACGGAAGAAATTTCAGGGTTAGTGACGATCAGCGCTTCATCTGCATGATACATCGCGAGAATTGCGCCGCGCTCAATACCCGCTGGAGAGTCACAAACGATATAGTCAAATTCTGCTGAGAGTTCTTCAATGACGCGTGCAACACCTTCGTCGGTTAATGCATCTTTGTCGCGAGTTTGACTTGCAGGAAGCACGTAAAGCGTTTCGATTTCACGGTCACGGATGAGTGCTTGTGAGAGACGAGCTTCGTTATGTATTACGTTGACGAGGTCGTATACGACACGACGTTCACAACCCATGATTAAATCAAGATTACGTAAACCCACATCAAAGTCTACAACAACAGTTTTATAGCCGCGTAAGGCTAAACCTGTGGCAAATGATGCGCTTGTCGTCGTTTTGCCGACTCCGCCTTTACCTGAGGTTACGACAACGATTTTCGCCACATTAAACTCCTTTGCCTGATATTGATCTTGCGATGACAGCATCAGTTTTTTTGTTAAAAAATAGCATTACATCTTTAAATGGCTATTCAGTTGTAAATAATACTGTATTCAATAAAACCCGCCCAAGGATAGCAGTATACTCAAATTCGTGTTATCGCAACAATGTTACGAAACATGTAACAATTTTGACCGTTTCTGGAATATTTCATATCGCCATTTTGCTTATGACGGGTTAATCAAGTTGAACTCAAGCGTGCCATCTTTAGATAAGCTGATATAAACCGCTTTCCCGATCATTTCACTCGGAATGTCTTCTGCAACACAAAATGTTCCTGATACAGAAACCAATTCTGCTTCCAGTTTTTGACAAAAAATATGTACATTGAGTGCGCCTGAAGCTCCTGCCATTAAACGACCGCGAGCTGTGCCATAAACATGAATTGAGCCAGCGGAAATCAATTCCGAGCCGCTATTCATATCCGCCATCAAAATGATGTCGCCTTGATCTACAACAAGTCGTTGACCTGTACGCAAAACTTCTGTGTGCAGCGTGTCACCTGTGCCGCTATCTTGATATGAGTTTTGTTGTTTCTTGCCGCCAAACGCAGGATTTTTGGGCGCTGCTGCAGGTTCAGTCGGGGTGATTCGCTGCATCGCAGGATCAGCTGCTAACACAGGAAATTGCATTTCGCGTGCTTGTTCTGCCAGAGCACCTTCCATGACCGCTAAAGGTTGTAATCCTTGTTTACGCAGTAAATCGAGGATGTGATTGAGTGGTAACGTAATTTTTGCATCCACGATGACAGGCATGCCAAATAGTTTATTCGCCAGATCGGCAATTTCTTGTTCGATGCGTATGAGGTTGTCTGTTTCTAACGTAATACGGGTGAAGCTCACCATTTTGCCGTTCAGGCGAATATCGCTCATGTGTCGAGGTGTCCTTGTGGCCAACGATCAGTGAATCGTGTCCGTGTATTAATAACAAAAAATGGCGTTAATGAATGTATTTTCATTTAATCACGCAGTCCGCATCGTAGTGCAAAATATCAGTAAGTGCTAGAGATAACAGAGGAGAATTCTATCTAAACCCACACGCACTGTTGTCAAAAAATGGGCAACTTTGAATTCCCATTTTGTTTGAATCGAGCACGTGTGTTTGATCTGCATTTTCTTTGGACTAGCGGGTATCGATGGTTTTCCATTGTTGAATGGCAACTTGATCACGAATCACTTGCAATGCTTCAATAACAATAGAGTCAATAAGTGATTCTAATTGAAGCGTATGCACATGTAAATTTCCGACTCGCTTCGCAACTTCCGCATAAAGTGGATTTGGGAGCTCGGTGAGCGGGTGAATCAATTCTAATGCAAGATTTTCACCCAGTCTTGCGCCAATCGCCTCTAAGCGTTGTGATAATAAGTGACCAACCACAGGCATGAGATTGAGAATTTGCTGTAATTCAGGTGTGTTTTGCAAGGATCGTTCCACCGCGCCTGCCACATATTGACTGATCAGCGCTTGGTTTTGATTGATCGCAGCAGGCAAGTTCTTTTCGAGTAATTCCAGTAATGCTTTAATCAGCAATGGTTTATGCTTTTCAATAATTTTATCGATTAACATATGATGTGTATTGCTTTGTTTTAATTCGGACGAGATGCCGTCAATCACTCGAATCACAATGCGGTCGGAGAGTTCCTCTAAAACCAACTCATAATAAAATTGTCCCCTACGAATCCAACTGCGAGGTAGGATGGGGTAGCCCAATAAATATAAACGATAAGCGATAATCGCGACACGTAATAAACGCAGGGGGCGCAAAATGGGTAAACACCCTAAAACCTCATACCAATGCACAAATGGAAAGAAAAACCAGCGATGGTAGTGCTTCTGAACGATGGCAATGATCCAACGAATGGTCAGTTCAATGATTAAAAATAAGGTAAAAAAGGAATTGGTATCACTGATTGTTTCTTTGAACGACACTTGAGCGGAGGATGACATATCCAACATCCCCATCAGATCAGTCGTCCAACCAAATTTGGCATTCAGTACGTATTCAACCATAAGGAGGAACAGGTTGACCAAAATGAGGATCACCATCAGCACATCGTAAGCCAAATTGATTTTACTGGGCTTATGAGAAGGCGTTGGTGTTTGACTATCCTCATTGTTGATTGATGAGTTAGCCTGACTCGCATCCATTTTTTTTGTCATCCTATATTGATAATTTAACGCATCATTTATTTGGCACCCAACTGAAGGTTTGCAGGCGCCAATGCATCATCATTATGATTGAAACGGTTCAGCATTTGGTCGATGGTATGTTGTTTATTTGCCCATAGCGTTGCAACCCAGGTGTGGAACTTCGCACGGAATTCGCGATCTTCTTCATAGTCACCCGCTAAGACCCAATCCGGGATTGGGATTTCACGCAAATCAACGCCGATACGTCGAACTCGTCCCATCCAAAAATCGCCATAGCCAGGAATCCCATCGGGATAGACAATAGTCATATCAATCAGACCATCCACTTGCTTGCCAAGTATTTGCAGTGCTAACCCCAAGCCACCGGCTTTCGGTTTGAGCAGATTAGGGTAGGGCGATTGTTGCGCAGCATGTTTTTTTGCGGTGAAGCGTGTGCCTTCTAAATAGTTTAATAAGGTAAAAGGTTGGTTTACTAATCCTTCACATGAACGTTTTGCTTCCAACATATCTTGGCGTTTAAGTGCAGGATTTTTTGCGACAGCATCTTTGCTGTGGCGTTTCATCATTGGGAAGCCCAATATTTTAAATGCTAATCCGACAAAAGGAATAAAGATCAATTCCCATTTGGTGAAGAAGCGCGTTAAAGGCATACGAGGTAAGCCAATATGCTGCATAACGACGGTATCTACCCAACTTTGATGATTACAGATCAGCAAATATTGTTTGTCTAAACTTAAATTTGTGGGCATGGTCAGTTGCCAATCAATTTCAGGTAAAGCCTTGTCAATCAACCAACTGTTTGCACCAATCCATTTATTTGCAACTTTAACTGCCAGAACGTCAAGTTTTTGACCAGCAATTTTCTTTGGAATGAGTGCACGAACCAAACCAATCGCAAGGATGGGTGGGCCGATTGTAAAGGTGTTGGCCGTAATGGCGGTCCCAAGCATTAATCCACGAGCTCGTTCAGTGAGTGTTACAGGTTTTGATGTTGTAGAAATACGTGCCATTGATTCGGCTCCGATCAAAGAATTTCGCTGATTGTTTATATGTAGAGCATAAGCTTCAAACTTGGCAATATCATATTGATTTCGTCGACTGAGGGCAATGTTTTTAGTGCACAGCTGTATATTAATGTTGTTTTAATGGTTGAAAGTATGCTGATTAGAACGTCGTTAATGGACAATGGGGTGTTCTGAAGTTAGCAAATCTTAATAGATGAATCGACGTTTATGTTTCAAAGTGCGTATATAATAGTCGGATATATGTATTTATGTATTAAAAAGCTGTTTTGTTAACAAAAAACACATGGCATGGCATGCTTGATTTACAACAGAATGCATTCGTTGATATTTAATTTGTTCTTGGAGAAAAATTATGCGTGCAATCGTAGTCACAACTTTAGTTGCTGGGATGGCGTTATCAGGCTGTACCACCAATCCTTATACTGGCGAACGTCAAGTGAGTAAAGGTGCTAAATATGCGGGTACTGGCGCTTTACTCGGTGCTGCTATTGGTGCTGCAACAGGCGACAATGCTAAAGATCGCCGCACTCGTGCTTTGAAAGGCGCTGCTATTGCAGGTGCTTTGGGTGGTGGTGTTGGTGTTTATATGGACGTCCAAGAAAAGAAACTGCGTGAGCAAATGCAAGGTACTGGTGTAGATGTTCAACGTAACCCACAAACGGGTGCTGTTGATCTGATCATGCCAGGTAACATTACCTTCGCGACTGCGCGTTCAGATATCAACCCATCTTTTGCGGGTACTTTGGGCCAATTGGCACAAACACTCAGCACTTATAGAGATCAAACCATCAGTGTACGTGGTTACACCGATAACGTGGGCGCTGCATCTTACAACCAACAGTTGTCACAAGATCGCGCAAACAGCGTTGCAAACTACTTGATCCGTAATGGTGTGCCTTCAAGCCGTATTCAGGCTTCAGGTTATGGCATGAGCAATCCTATTGCGGATAACTCAAGTGAACAAGGCCGCAGCCAAAACCGTCGCGTAGAAATCAGTGTTAACCCACCGGCATCAGTGCCAGGTCAAGGTTAATGTATTGAATTAACTATTGATATATAGTTGATTTATCATAATAAAAGAACCGATTTCGATCGGTTTTTTTATTGTTAATACTTAATCTTTGTGATGTAATAAATTATTGTTTTATTATTTTCTTGATCGGTTTTGGATCATGAGTCACAGTTGATGTTTATTTTACTTGTTTTTTCAGATGATAAGTGTTTGTCAAAATCATGATGAGTGGTACGATTAGGCTTTACGGTAGTGTGTTGCGACGCGATTGTCGTTAAAAGGATTGCCAACAACAAAATTAGAATGCTGAGGGAAGTTATGCGTCATTTGTCTATTAAGCCAGTCGTGGCGACTACGATGACTGGAGTGCTATTGCTGTCAGGATGCAGCATGATTCAGTCAGCCCGTGATCGTCTCCCCAGTTTGAATACCAATGGTGGAAACTACAAAGATCCTAAGATTGTTGAAGCACAACAATTACCCGATTATGATGTCAGTCAACCTGTCACTGCTGGGCGCTTTAAGCCGCATGGTTTTTCGCTTGGAAGTTGGGCTGTAGATCGTTTTCGAGTTGATCAAGGTGCGTTATTTCAACCCGTCCCTGTGTTAGATAAGAAATTTGCGCTGGTTTATTTGTATCGTCCACATAGTGAATGGAATGCAAATGAGATTCTTCCTGCGAATTTTTTCTTGAACGATGTCCGTATACCGAGCTTGCTCAATAATCATTACTATTGGTTAGAGCTGAAGCCGGGGACTTATCGGATGAGAATTAGCCGCCCATTAGGTTTTATTCATTTCCAAAAAGGTACCGTTGCTGACTTCACAGTTGAAGAAGGCAAAACTTACTATTTACGCTACGATGAAGAGAATTTCAGAGGTCATCCTGATCCTGCATTGGGTTTATTAAATGTGGGTCCGTTGAATCAGTTACCTGAGTATCAAGCGATCCCTGAGATTCGTACGACTACGCTGAAGACCCCTGGCTATAGTTTTGTGGCTGATCCTGATAAAGCCGTCAAGATTGCCCAACAAGATGTTGCGAAGGGTGACTATGCGTCATTTAATGGACAAGAAGGTAAGCCCGTTCCGAAAGCACGTATGGAAGAGAAAAAGGATGTTGCTTTGGGGCCAAAAGTCAGATGGTGGAATCCGATTACTTGGTAATTTGAATAGCTCGTTGATATAAAAAAAGACAATCCCATATGGATTGTCTTTTTTATTTGCCTTACAAGACGTTAATCACTGTAATGATTTACCGATGATTAATTCGGTATCGTCTTGTTCGCTGAGATGATCGGTTCGGACTCTAACAGTTGAGACAGTGGAATCGAGAGATGTTTTGCGAGATAAGCCTCTGATTCACTCAGATAAGGAACGATGTGCATGCACCATTGATCATTTTGTGGCAATGCGTTGGCATTACAGTTCTGCAAGTCTTCAATACGTGGTAAAGGATAGGGCAAGGTCTGATAGAAAGTCCAAAAATCGACTTGGTCGAGGTTGCGACTGAGCACATAATCGCCTTGGTCGGTTTTATTTATAATGGATTGCGCTTGTAGGATGTCTGTAAACTCTGACCATTCCTCAACTTCTCTTTTACCCAGTAATGACATCATCTCTGATTCTTTGACGACGCATCCTGTTTTTTGGCGTTCGTAGAACAGATGTAAAATATAAAGAATCGAAAGAATTGGATGACGCGGTGGTCGATCAGTGTGACGGAACATGGTGAGGGCATAGCTGGTTTCAACGCCTAGTAATACAATATTCCAAGACAAGTAAATCCAGAATAAAAAAATTGGAAATGCAGCGAAAGCACCGTAGACAAGTTCGTAACTGGTGAAGTGTTGCATGATGAAGCCGAATATTTTTTTGAGTAGTTCAAATAAGATACCCGCAGACACCCCCGCCCAAGCGGCGTTCACAAACGGCACTTTACGGTTTGGAATCATCCAATACATAAAGATGAAGCCGAATATGGTGAGTCCGAACGCTGCAAGTTTGAGCCAAACTGACCAATCAATTGAATAACCTGCGATGTTGCTATTCAAGAACTCAATAGAGGTAATTGCTGAGAAGAGTGCAAAACCACCGCCCATAAATAGTGGCCCCAGAGAGATGACCATCCAATAACGCATCAAACCTATGGCGCCACCGCGAAGGTTTTTCACCTGCCAAATCTTATTAAAGGCTTCTTCAATGCTAGAGAGCATCATCATTGACGTGACGAATAAGAAGACGATACCAATGACGGTTAAATTATAAGATTTATCAGAAAAATCATTTAAGTACTGAGTGACTACGGTGCTGGATTCAGGTAATAAGTAGCTATAAAGTGTTTCTTGAATTTTGCTGCGTGCGAGTGCGAGTGCGGGGATCGACGATATCACCACTAAAAAAACAGTCAGCATCGGGATCAACGACAATATGGTCGTGTAGGTCAATGCCGCCGCGCGATCACGACAATGATTCCGTTCAAAACGACTGATGAGAAACACCAAAAACTGAAACCATTGGCTGTGGTAGAAAGATAGTTTTCTTAGATAATTATCCATAGGGATTTTATAACCAGATGTCCTATAGGTAGTCGAGTTAGTTGACCCAACTATTCGTTTCATGATGAAAAATTGTTTACAGCAATCATCATATTACATAAATGGATGATTGGGTTATGTTCACGTTTGGTTGAAAACCATCGTGCGAAGCATGTGTATAATAGTTTAAATGAAATTAATGAAGTGAAGCGTGATGACTGAACCTTATATTCTAGTGTTGTACTACAGCAAATACGGCACGACACGACAAATGGCACGAGCGATTGCCTCTGGCATTGAGCTTGCTGGCGTGAAAGCGCGCATCCGGACTGTGCCAGAAGTATCGAGTGTCACGACTGCGGTTGCACCAAGTATTCCGCTAGAGGGGGAGTTGTACGCAACGGTTGATGACTTGCAGGATTGTGCAGGTTTGGCTTTGGGAAGCCCCACACGATTTGGCAATATGGCATCGCCGATGAAGTACTTCTGGGATCAGACTGCAACGTTGTGGTTATCGGGGGCACTACAAGGCAAGCCTGCCTGCGTTTTTACTGCATCTGGATCCATGCATGGCGGGCAAGAGACCACGCTTATTACCATGATGATTCCTTTATTACATCACGGGATGTTGTTGCTTGGACTTCCGTATTCAGAAGTAGCCTTGTCGAGAACAACGCGCGGTGGAACGCCTTATGGTGCTTCGCATGTCAGCGGCGCAGAACACGATCAAGCGATGAGCAGTGATGAGAAAGCGTTATGCGTCGCGCAAGGTCAGCGTATCGCGTCATTAGTTCGTCAACTTTCTCTGCCAATATAAATGCAAATCTGATGTAGTGTTTTCGTTTTTCATGCAAGATAAAATGGATGGTGAAGTGATTTTATTCACCATTCACATGTACAATCGGGCGCATAGAATCATTATTTAAAGTCTGACTTTAACTTGGGCTGTATATTTAAAATTTAGGTTAATGGAATGCCTGCTTATCAGTTTACCGCTATCGATGCCGCAGGCAAACAGCACAAAGGTGTGCTTGAAGGCGATTCTGCGCGTCAGAT
>CAYJUB010000051.1:7418-10105 GCA_964373145.1 uncultured Moraxellaceae bacterium | reverse complement strand
TGTGAAACACAACTGGCTTAATTCAATAACTGTCAACTTATTTCAGGACGTGACACAACTCATCAATTACTTAAATTGTTCAACCAACCCAATGCCGTAAAAATCCATAATCTGCTATTCTAGCGCCCAGATTTAGACCTTATTATGAGATTTGCCATGTCTGTTACTGTTGGAACTCCTCTGCAATCCTCTGCTTTTCGCGTCCTCCTTTTAGGTTCTGGCGAACTCGGTAAAGAAGTCGCCATTTCATTGCAACGCTTAGGCGTTGAAGTGCATGCAGCTGATCGCTATGCAGATGCTCCAGCCATGCAAGTTGCGCATTTCTCACACGTACTCACAATGACAGATGCTGTAGCACTTAAAGCATTGATCGAAAACGTAAAACCCAATCTCATCGTTCCAGAAATCGAAGCGATTGCGACTGAAGTATTATTAGAAATTGAAGCCGCAGGCACTGCAACTGTTATTCCCTCGGCAAAAGCTGCCAATCTGACGATGAACCGCGAAGGCATTCGTAAGTTAGCCGCAGAAACATTGGGCTTAGCAACATCGCCGTACCGTTTCGCCGACAGTTTAGAAAGCTTCAAAGCAGCTTGCGACAACATTGGCTATCCATGCTTTATCAAACCCGTCATGTCATCAAGCGGTAAAGGCCAATCACGCATTACCAGTTTTGATCAAGTTGAAGCGGCTTGGGAATATGCAATGCAAGGCGGTCGCGTAAAATCAGGCAAAGTCATTGTAGAAGGTCAAATTCAGTTTGATTTTGAAATTACTCTACTCACGGTTCGTGCGAAAAATCCAGAAACGGGCGCAATTGAAACTCATTTCTGTGATGCAATTGGTCACCGTCAAGATGCAGGTGATTATGTGGAAAGCTGGCAGCCGCAGCCAATGACTGACAAGGCTCTTGCCGAAGCAAAACGTATTTCCGATGTGGTTGCAACTGCATTGGGTGGTTGTGGCGTATTTGGCGTCGAGCTTTTTGTCCGTGGTGATTTGGTTTGGTTTAGCGAAGTTTCACCGCGCCCACATGACACAGGTCTGGTAACGATTGCCAGCCAATTCCAGAGTGAATTTGAACTGCATGCACGCGCAATTTTGGGTTTACCTGTTGATACGACACGTCATAGCGCAGCTGCGAGTGCGGTGATTTATGCGGGACGAGATGCAAAAAACTTAACATTCACAGGTCTTGAAAAAGCACTTTCTATTGCAGGAAGCGATCTGCGGATTTTTGGCAAACCAGAAGGTTTTGCACGTCGTCGTATGGGTGTTGCAACGGTTCGCGCGCTAGACACAAACACTGCCCGCACGCTTGCAAAACAAGCGGCTGATTCAATTGAAGTGACTGCGTCTTAATTCATCACATTTGACAATAATACTTATCAGGTTCTACTATCTATTTTTAGATACCTGACAAGTATTGTTCATTGATGCTAAGGCTGGTCTTATGTCTACTTTCACGAATGCTTTTCGTCGTATTACAGGCTCGCCAAAAAGTTTATCTGACTTTACTCCGCCGCCATACAATGAAATCGTGATGCTAGATCTAGCATTAAAAAAATGGTTCAACCCAAAACTCATTGGGTTAGAACACCTTGATGCAACTCGCCCTGCGCTCTATGTTGGCAATCATACTTTACTTGGGCATGACGTTCCGCCACTGATGATCAGCTTATATTTACAGCGTGATATTTTTCTTCGCGGTGTGGGTGATCGAATTCATTTCAGAGTGCCATTTTGGGGAAATTTATTACAACAATATGGCGCATTTGAAGGCACACGCGAATCCATTAGTGAACTGATGCAACGCCAAGAGCACATTTTAATATACCCAGGTGGCGGTCGTGAAGTCTTTAAAAATAAAGGCGAAGCCTATCAACTGATTTGGAAAAATCGTTACGGGTTTATTGAACTCGCCTTAGAACATGGTTATGACATCATTCCTTTTGCAGCGATTGGCGGCGAGGAAATGTTTGATGTGAAGTACGACTCCAATGATTTTAAAAAATCATTATTCGGCAAAGGCTTAAAGAAAATTGATGCTTTAAAATACATCAGAAATGGTGAGGCCTTTATGCCGATTGTTACAGGCTACAAAGGGCTGCCTTTTATTCCCCGCAAGCAAAATTTAAAATATGTATTTTGCTCACGGATTGAAACGCGGCATATTCCTAGAAATCAGTTTGAAACCGCTAAAATTCAATTACGTCAGCAGGTTGCTGATGCGATTCAAAAGGCCTTGGCTGCACACGGCAAATAAGCTGCTTTATCAATCAACGAAATTTAAAAAATTTACTACAAGTCCAATCTGCGCCTTATCCTTGAATGAATGCTCTATCTAATGCGTGTCGTGTGTCCTTGGCGTATTTTGCCTCTTTTCAGATTATCGATGCTTATATTGCGTCGGGCAATATCCTCGACTCACTTCAGGATTACGCATTTTCAGATGCTTTGTAGAGCGCCCGCTCACTCTTTTCCGCCACAATTTAAAACTTTGTGGCTTCAAATAACCCCGCATGAGTTTGATAACCAGAGACTCATTTAAACCAAATTGGAGCTCAATCGCCTCAAAAGGTGTTCTGTCTTCCCACGCCATTTCTACGACTCTTGAAGCGTCTTCATTAGATAGCTGCATCATCACTCACCATAAATTTACTCTAAAATATTAGAAAATTAATGTG
>CAYJUB010000051.1:0-7408 GCA_964373145.1 uncultured Moraxellaceae bacterium | reverse complement strand
CTTATGTATATTGATCAGAAAATTAGCATTGCCGTCATAGTATATCAAAGAGCGTGGGGCACGCGTAGGCTGAGGGCTTTTCACCGCTTAATTATGTTGTTGGGCTGTAGGACTCCAGTCTAGTCTAATCACACATCACGCAAAATCGACTCTCCGGTTTGTCTGAGTGCCAGAAGTTAGGCGACTCCAAAAATGTATGATCTCAAGTTCGAGTGACATTGATCAGTTCATTTTCTAGCGTAGCGTCGCGATGGATTGATTCATCAATGAGAGCGTGGCGCGCCATGATCACATCAACTTCTTGGACATAATGTCCAAGAAGTTGACAAAAGTCGCATCTTGATCGGACAGATTGCCGAGAGCTGCAATGTCGTCAGTATTACAAGAGTCTTGAAATGCAGTGTACATCTTCTGCTATTTTCATTTTAATTATAGCTTAGGTTCACAACGACCACCGCTGATGATTTGGTTGCATGTCGTTGTCACGCTCTCCAACTGTTTCCGCCAATCCGACAAATTGCCTGTGAATTTACCACTTGGGCAATAGCTTTCAATCGTGCTGATCTGCTGACTTAACCCCCACATTGCAGCCTGAAGATTGCAACTTGCGGATGCCCCGCAATTGGGAAGAGCAGCAGCTACTTTAGAATCTATTGCCTTGAATTTGACTTCACATGTGGCATCACCTGAAGACTGACTTGTCGCACCTTTATTGGCATTGATAGGTTCCAAATCGGCTGAATAATTAGGATCCGAAAGCGCTTTGTTAACCTCACTCCGATAGAGTTGCATAAAGTTCCTAGTAGAGTCTGCTTCGTTACTCGGATGTAAGTCGTAAAAATAACGACTGCAATCAGCATTCCATTTTGAACAATTCTGCCGATGAATTTCTAGCTCTTTATTCATCTCCTCAACGATGGATCTGGATGATTTGCTTATGCTATAAGCTCGAGAACGCTCATCTCCAGCGCATTGTTTATGCAAGTTAGCAGATAAGCGTATCTTTTCTTCGTTCTCTAATCCGAATCCAGAGTAGTAGCGGTAGCCAGATGATTCTAATACCTTCACTACTTTAGCTTCATTTCTCTCACAGATAGAAGAGTATTTAGAATTCGACATAGACTGACGTGCGCGTTCAGCAGCTGCAATTTGCTCATTTTTTTGCGCTGCGGCATGTTCAGCAAGTTGTTCTGCTTCAATACGTTTCTGTTCCAGTGCTTCAGCTATTTTTCTGTTTTCCTCTGCAACGAGGTTGTTGTGCCATTGACCTAACTCTGAAATATTCTGTGGATTCTCTACTTGTGGAGTAATGGAAGGTGCTGCAATCAAAGCACGCCAGTTCTTCACATCTTCAGCGTAACTCGCCACTTGAGCTACACACTCACCCTCGAAAAATGAGAGATTGAACGGTTCTTTAGTCGGATTAGTTTTGATCTCCTGACTCAGTTTGTCATGAAGCGTCCGACACTCTGGCTTAGACAATAAATACTCTTTGAGCGTGCTGGTATTGACTGTGGAAGCCGACGCATTAATAGCTCCACTTTGTACCCAAAAAGCGCCGTCTTTCTTCCAGCCGAATCGTCCTGCCGTTTCCACTGAAGCAATTGGCGAGAACTTGGGCAAGTGAGCAAGATACTCTGGATTTGAGTTGAGGGCTTCTACCTCACGAATGACAGGATTAACCGTACTCTCAAGAAGTCGATCACATGCAAACGCACCGCAGTTGCTTTGCACCAACGCTGCTGCCTTAGAATCCATATCGGTGACACGATTAAACTCAATCATTGCAACATTACTACTCATCGGTTTTTTTTCAGACGTGGCATCCACACCGATGCTTTGCTTAGTTTTCGCAACAGCAGCGCCGACCTGCTCTTCAGTAAGTGCCACACCTTGCTCAGCACCAAGATTGGCAAGAAAACTTTCAGCAGCTTGGCAAGCATGAAACTGTTCGAGCGCGAGTCTGCACAGCAAAAATGACTTACAGTAGCCATTGAGCCAAACATCCTTACCGCGAGCGACATCTGGATTAGACGATGTATCGCTGCCACAAGTAGACTCGGCATAACTTGGCACTGAGAGGATAAACAAAGCCAACACGAACAGAGTGTGTAGTAGATTGTGCATAGTCATATCCCCAGATTCTTTGCCTTGTAATCAGTCAATATCGCGTCCCAAATTGCATCGTATTTATCGAGGAAAACACTGTTGACCCATGCTTCAACATTCTTCTCGGTTTTTGCACTTTTGAAGATCGTGTCGTAATTAGGGTCGTCAGTGCGCACCGAATCTACAACATAAAAACTCTTGTTATGGTTACGGTCAAGGGTGCCAGTCGTGGTTTGTCCAGTACTCGAGTCATAGACGGCGTAATGAGTAATCACCGATTGCTTCACAGCAATCGTCTTAGCTCCGTAGGCATATGCCGCAAATACCGGCTCGTCGATGTAAGACTTTGTATTTTCAAGCATGCGTTGGGCATCCCTCACGTTACTCTCGGCTGCAGCCTGCGAGACACCTGAGACAACTGCTGACAATATATCTAAGGTAGAATTTGACGAAGTTGATGCATTTGCAGCTAAAGCTTGCACATCCGACAGGCTCTGCCGTGCTCTGGTGAGCGCATTACGAGCCGTTGCATAAGCAGGGTTTGCAACACGTCGTGTGCCTGTTTGGTATTTTGAGTTGACCTGTCTGACATTACTTTCATTACGCTCACTGCGAATAGTCGACGGCCTTATAAAGACGATCAAATCGCGATTCAGGGTAGATTGGGATTTGATGACATCGTCGGGAGTATTCTCCGCATTAAGATCCATGTAGCCGATAGAAGTTGGCGGTGTAACTTTGTAGCTACTGACTTCACTCTTGGGCGCAGGCCAAGCAGCGATTAGCACGCCTGTAAAACCATTGCTCTTCCCCCAACCTTCCTTTGCCAGCCGCTCACGTATAAGCTGCTTGGCGAGGTAAGATCGTGCACCTGCCTCGCGAATACGGCCTGCGACATAAAACTCGTTAAGTTTTGGCGTAAGGCCTAGTGCTGTAATCAGTGTATCTCCATATGTCCTTTTGAGATGAATCAGTTGCTGAAGACTAGCTTTGCTAAGCTGCTCTTCGACGCGTTGTGCGAACTGAGGTGTATTGGACCACTGGACATCGATTGGATACTGTGTAGTGAATGATGGTTCGGTAAATAAGCCATACTCGAACAGGGCTTTAGGTGCATCGGATTGTAGAATCTGCGTTTTACGCTCTACACTTGCTTTCAGTGATGCCAAACCATTTGTCATTAACGGTCCTGGCGCAGGAAGCACCTCCACACTGGCAATCGCGTTTTGTGCCTGTTCAAATCCTTTTTTGAATTGCGACCAGCGTTGCATCTGCCCTGTTTCAGACTCCGCAAGCATTAGGCTAACGCTGGCTTCGCCCAATATCGTTGCATAGCGCAGATCACGTTGTGCGAGAACATCGTCAACAAACTTTCGCTTGTCGTCCTTTAATTCAGAAAAATAGATTTTTTCCTTTGCATATAAAGCACTCGCTTCTTCTATTTTTCCTGTATTAACCAGCTCTTTAAAATCGCCGTATCGCGAACTGAAGAAACCTGCCTGTGCTGAAGACATGGTTAGAGTTTCAAATATAACTAGAATGAGTAAAGCCTTGATGTTTTTTGGCATTATACGCTCCACATTGACATCTGGCGTTGACGTTAACCCTACATCTGTAAGCCATCGACCTTAAACAAATCGTTCGGGGAACAACTTTTAAAATTTAGTATCCCTATATTTAAGAGCCGTTGGCGTACTGTCCTGTAGTCGGTTGATTGATATGTATTTAATGGACTCTATTACGAAGTGTTGTTTTACGATCACTATATTTCTATGCCGCATAACAACCCTGTCCAGCTTCAAAAATTCTTGTTTTGATTAAAGATAAAACAAAAACCATTGATTGATCTTTAATCAAAATTATCAATAATAGAAAATTGTGTCAAGGAAAATAGAAGGGCATTTTAATTGCCAAAATTCTAAACTTAGTCAGCCGTCATAGGCTTTATATAGATCTCTTTTGTGCTCCAAGCGGTAGCTTAAAGAACTTACACCCTATCTGGCTTGAGCTAATTGTTAAGTAGGCGCTTCTATTCGTTGGTGCTTAAATGTTGATTATTCTTGTACTTTAGATTCCCGTTATCAATGATCAATAACGATTTAGTCGTACCTATATTGGATATGACTTTTCTATAGTCATTAATCTCAATCAGAGACTTTGTTTCGTTATCTAAAATAACTTCAGCTGATTTTCGGTCTTTGGATATTGAGAGTGATTTTATTTTTGAGTTATGAAGCAATTTTGACGCATTCATAAAATATGTCATCGCCCCAATTTTAAAATCACTTTTGTTGTAAGACTTTCCATCTTTAGTCGTGCTAATGAAGTCTTCTGAAAGTAAAGACAAAAGGCCTTCAATGTCTTTGTTTTGAATGAAACTCTTTTCATTGGCGAGAAACTCCAAGACTGCACTCTCTTCAATGTTCTCAATCGCATAACAGTTAAAAGACATTACAAAAAGAAGCAAAGTTATAATTTTCATGGATAACCTAATTTTTGAGATAAAGTCGCGGCGGTAAGCCTTGATTGAATTGTTAGGTGCGACCAGACAGTAAGATGGTTGCAGTAGGCATTTCCATCTCTAACGCACCGTTTCTAGAAAACTTATAAGTTGTGTGGCCGCTCTCAACGCGTGCAACAAGACACTTTCCTATATAAAGCTCCACGGAAAACGACGGTTGTTGAGTTGGATTAATGGCAATTAAAGCGCATTTATCGTTTGGATAAATTTCATATTCCGTTGCCCACGGCTCAACAATGAGAGTATACGGCTCATCACCCCCTAAAACAGAAAGCGAAACTTCAATATCCATAAAGCACCTAACTATTAAACTAACAGGCAACAACCAACAACAATTTATGCTGCCAAAACCATCAATAATTGCGCTCTAATTGGCTGGGGGCTTGTCGCTGTTGAAGCGCAAGTTAGGTTACAACTCGAATATGCATTTACCTAATACATTCCTGAGCAAATTCAATGGACACATCAGGTTTCATCCTGACTTTTAACAACACAGCTTGATCTAAAAATTTACCTGTCGCTGTTAAAAACTCGTCATTACTCTGCAATTCGATATTAAGACTATCAAGCTCTATCAATTTCAGTTTAATCAATTGTTTGCCCGATTTTATCCAGTTAACTGACAGCTCACCAAATGAAGCGTAAATATTCACGATCACTTTATCTTCGCCGCGTATTGTGGTGAATTTTAGTTCATTGTAAATCCAAG
Source organism: uncultured Moraxellaceae bacterium (assembly GCA_964373145.1). Classification (GTDB taxonomy): domain Bacteria; phylum Pseudomonadota; class Gammaproteobacteria; order Pseudomonadales; family Moraxellaceae; genus Aquirhabdus. The sequence goes on along the minus strand of CAYJUB010000051.1, from coordinate 2,069 downwards.
GCATAGCATTACCATCAAGAAGCTCAGGCTCAGCCTCGAAAAAACCAATTAACTCATGATCATTTGGCAATGAAAGCAATTCAGACTCCTTGAGAAACCTAACATTGGAGTTAAGGCCGCGACCCGCCAGAGGTGTCGGCCTTAACAGAGTGGATAGAGGAGGCTTTATTCCTAGCCAACAGATATTCCTTAAGATTTTTGCTTAGCAAGAGATATGTTGGAACAACCGATACCCACAATGCCATTCCAAACAAAGCCATTGCACCAATGGGGACTCCGCGAAGTAGCAAAAGTGCGCCGAACACAATGCCAATAATGGCCGCAACACCGCCTAGAACTATCATCGTCCACTTTGCCCACGGTTTACCGATAACGACAAAGTACATAAGCCCAATAGTAAGAACCATCCGAATGAGTTCCATCGGATCTCCTACCGCAACTATTAACGCAAGATCTGAAACAAGAAACACGGCGAATAGCGCAACTAGTATGTTTTTAGCTCTTAACATTTCTGGAGAGTAAATCATGCCGCCACCTCTAACTACTCATATGCCTCATCATCGGCACATAAGATGCATTATTCTGATTAAAAAACTCATAATAACAATTATATACAGAGCACAAAGTATCACCCCCAAAATAATGCGTCAATAAAAATAAGGCATTGCTTTAAACAACGGCATAAAATATGTATCAATAGCATTTCACTCCTTATCATGTTGCGAAAATGCCATAGTTCTTGCTTGACGCATGCAGTATTCTTTGCGCCAAGTAATTGCAGTAAATAACCATTTTCAAACAGATAAATCATTATTTAAATTGATAATATCGCGATACAAAAAATGAAAACAGGATCAAATCACATGCAAGGATTTAGCTTCGATACGGTTCGGCAAATTATTTGTGCAGTTGGAAGCCGCCATCAACTCGGTGCAACATGCGCGAGTTTAGGTATGACGCATGTTTTATTTGTCACTGATCCTGGCATTATCGAATTCAATCTACATCTCGATGCCATTCAAAGTATTCAAAACAGTGGCTTAAAGGTCACGATTTACTCCGATGTGCAACCCGATCCACCTGAAGCCGTTGTACTCGCCGCGACTGATTCGGCAAAAAAATCACACATCGATGGTGTGGTCGGTTACGGCGGCGGCAGTTCGATGGATGTGGCAAAACTCATTGCCCTACTCGCTAACCCAACGCAAACCCAAAATATCACTGAAATTTATGGCGTAAATAACGTCACGGGTAAACGCTTACCACTAATTCAAGTGCCAACGACTGCAGGTACAGGCTCAGAAGTCACCGCTGTTGCAATTGTCACCACTGGTGAAACCACCAAAATGGGCGTTGTTTCGCCGATTTTACTGGCTGATGCAGCGATATTGGATGCTGAGTTGACGATAGGTTTGCCTGCGCATGTTACTGCGGCAACGGGCATTGATGCGATGGTTCATGCGATTGAATCCTACACCAGCGCAATTAAGAAAAATCCTTATTCGGACATGCTCGCGCGCGAAGCATTGCGTTTGTTAGATCAAAATCTACAAACCGCCATTGATGATAAGAAAAATTTGATTGCACGGGAAAATATGCTGCTGGGAGCAATGATGGCGGGACAAGCCTTTGCGAACTCGCCTGTTGCTGCGGTTCATGCTTTAGCATATCCGCTTGGCGGCCACTTCCATATTCCTCATGGATTATCAAATTCGCTTGTTTTAATTGAAGTTATGCGTTTTAATTTGTTACATGCAACTCAATTATATGCTGAACTTTTTAAAACGCTCGAACCAAATGCGGTTGGCGATGATCTTGAGCTCGCAAATAAACTGATTGCTCGTTTAGAAAGACATATCATCAATAGCGGCTTACCAAAAAAACTTAATGAAATTCAATTTAAAGATCATAGCGGCGAGTCACAATCGATTCAAAAAGAACATTTACCAGCACTCGCAATTGATGCAATGAAACAAACACGATTACTCATGAACAACCCACGCCCGCTCCTTGAGGCGGATGCACTTGCAATCTATCAGGCAGCTTACTCATGACACGTCCCGCCCCAC
>CAYJUB010000050.1:6614-10146 GCA_964373145.1 uncultured Moraxellaceae bacterium | reverse complement strand
TTCTCGGGTGCAATACGTGGATTTTCAAACGTGCCAAACAGCAAATCCCAAAGCGGTAAATCACTGAAATTGTTGCGATGATAGCCCTGCTGATGATGAACACAGTGGCTTTCTGGACGCTGAAAGAAAAATCCCAGCCAATAAGGCGTACGTACGTTCCAGTGATAAAACAGCTCCGCCACACCGGTAATCAATACCGTGATTGCCGCTGCCTGTGCTGACAGCCCTAACAACACATAGAGAATAAAAGCAGACAGAAAACCATTCACCAAAATTTCCAGCGGATGTTTATAAAAACTGGTGATGATTTCAATCCGCACGGGACTATGGTGCAACTGATGCAGCCAACGCCATAACAACGGCACTTCGTGCCGAGCGCGATGCCACCAATAATAAACAAAGGTAATCAACAGATAGCCCGCACCAATCTGCACTGCCAACGGCCAGCTTTGCCCAGACAGCAACGGCAGTTGCGGTAGCCAGCGATCCCAGATCTGCGCGCTCAAAAAAACACTGCCCGCCTGTACACCATTAAAAACCAGTGCACGCGGCCACCAGCCCGCCACAGTCCGAAACTGGCGACCAGGCGATCTATATTCCAGAATCATCATCAGCAATGCGAGAAATAAAACGATCAACACCGTGTCCATGGTGTGTTCCTGTTTTGTATTTATGAGCCGCCATTTGACACCAAGGTATTGCTACGGGCAACAAATATGTACAAAGTGTCATTATTAACTACGATTAGTATTGAATGGTGATACTTATGAGCCAAACCACCTTGCTGCTGGAGACTTTAAAGCAAGCAATTCGTCACCAAGGTAAAACCTATGCCGATGCAGCACTGGCACTAGGGCTGTCGGAAGCCAGCGTCAAACGGCTATTTTCGGAAAAAAGCTTTTCGCTGGAACGTCTTGATTGCTTATGCCAATGGTTAGGCATGGATATCGCAGAATTGGTCCATCAGATGGAACGCCAGCAGCAACAAGTCACGATGTTGACTGAGGAGCAAGAACAAGAACTGGTCAGCGATATCAACCTTCTGATGATGGCGCACTCGCTGCTGAATCGCTGGACGTTTAATGAAGTGATCGAGACTTATCGCATTTCCGAAACCGAAGGGATTCGACTACTGGCACGGCTGGATCGTATGGGCTTGTTGCACATGCTTCCTGGCAATCGGGTCAAACTGCTGATCTCCAGACATTTTCACTGGCGCAAACAAGGCCCGATTCAGTCTTTTTTTGAAAAACACGTTCAAAATGACTTCTTTCGTTGCCATTTTGATGCACCAGGGGAAAAGCGCATTTTTATAACGGGAATGTTGTCACGTCATGCCAATGACGACATTATCAAACGCATGGAAAAGCTGGCGATGGAATTTAATATGCTGCATCGAGACGATGAACACATCCCACTGGAACAACGTTTTGGGACCAGTCTGGTATTGGCGATGCGGCCTTGGGAGCCAAAGGCATTTGAAGACATGCGACGCAAGCCGAATACTAAAAACTTTGGATAAGCTGAGCTTTAGCGTGCGGGCGCAATAAGCCAAGGCGTACAACCTGTGCAATAGAAAAATCCAACGCCATCAAAAAGCTCAGGTTGTCACTGAGCTTTTTGTTTTAAAATAACTATTTTCCTTAAGCACATTCAGATAAAGGCCGAAATCGAACACAGTTTCGCCCTTGTTCTTTCGCGTCATATAAGGCTTTGTCTGCTGTTGTGATCAATTTATCTAAACACAGTTGCATCTGATATTCACAAGTATTGGTCGGTAACATGGTCGTTAAACCAAAACTGCCTGTGATTTGAGTCATGCCCTCGCCTGTCGATATCTGCTTCTCTTCCAGTGCTTTTCGATAGCGTTCAGCGACGACGACTAACATCTTGGCATCACAATTTGGCAAGATGATGAGAAACTCCTCACCACCAAAACGTCCCACATAGTCGGTCGTCCTTGCGCATTTTAGGAGTACCTCAGCCGTTGCCAACAGGACTTTATCGCCGACAGTATGTCCGAACGAATCATTCACTTTTTTAAAAAAATCTAGATCTAAGATAATGATCGATAAACAATATAAGTTACGATTGATGAGGGCAATCTCATGCTCCAGTATTTCATTCAAATAGCGCCGATTCCACAACCCCGTCAAGGCATCGGTGCGGGATAACTCTAAAATTTTCTTTTCTTTCAGTATAATGCCCTGCATAAGCGAATGCCCCATGATATAAATTACCGCGGCAATCGGGGCGCTCATCAAAATTTGAACCAATAAAAAAGTTAATGGCACTTGTTCAGGTTTTACTTGATCGACATACAACGGTGCATTTGGCAGTACGCCAGTGCTCACAGCGATCGCCGCGCCAACAATTTCAATCCACATGATGCACGTCACGTAAAACACTTGCTTGCGATTAAATAAAATCAGCCCCAGCAAAGGCAAAATCCCGAGCAACAATCCAGTCACAATTTGTGGAATACCATTCAATATGGCGAACAGTGTCATTGGCTGAAAAATCACGTATAGCTGAATATTACTGGGCAGCGTTGATTCAGGGTTTCTTTTTCGAGTATAGAGAATAAAAAGCAGGAGTAAATTTAAGCATAAAATACTAATAAGACTGAGGATTTCAGTCAAATGCAAATAATATGGGTTGGATACTTGAAGTGCCGCAGGAATTCTTTGCGAAAAAAAAGCGATACAAAAAAAACAACCGTACAGCAAAGAGACCAATACATTGACAATTATTGCCTTATCATTTTCAGGTAAATCAGTAACATACAAATGTTTTTTAATGATTGCGGTGACATCCATATAAACCTCAATGACTTGCTTGAGTGATACAAAACACCAGAACACTGATCAAAAATTGAGTTCATCATCTTAGCAAAGCATATTGATTAAGGATCACTCACTCGAGATAAATCCTATAATGACTCCACACGGACAACTGTATCTATTTAGTTCAATGCACGATGATATTCACCGATAAAATTCATCCATTGAAAATTATTTAAGTGAACTTCATCACATTTTTAACATATTCGCTGTGGCATTGCACTGATAAAATCCACACACTGACACACTCTATAAAATCGTCTTTATGATTCTCAAGCATGACTTCACGCCCCGCACGAAAACCTCGTCTACCCACACCAGTCACTATTCCGCAAGATGCCGAGTATTTGCAGGTTTTTCGTGACAATCTCGTCGCACAAGCTGTCAGTCCACACACACGCAACGCCTATTTAAGTGATTTAAAACAAGCCTTGTTATTCGACGATACGCCATTGCCCGAATGGACAGAAAAACAGATTGGGGATTTCCTGCTCATGCAGACCCAAGTTGCCCGCAGTCCTCGTTCGATTGCCCGCTGTCTATCAGCACTGAAACAGTTCTTCAAACTGCAACTCGCGCTTAATGTCCGCGCAGACAATCCAACGGCTCATCAAAAAACGCCCTCGCTTGGTCGTCCCTTACCGAAAGATTTATCGGAACATGATGTCGAAACGTTACTCACCGCGCCC
>CAYJUB010000050.1:2178-6604 GCA_964373145.1 uncultured Moraxellaceae bacterium | reverse complement strand
GGGTTTGCGTGATAAAGCCATGCTCGAAGTGCTTTATGCCTGCGGCCTACGCGTGTCTGAACTGACTGGACTGACCTTGAATGGCATTAACCTAAAATCAGGCGTGATTCGCGTCAAAGGCAAAGGCAGCAAAGAACGGTTGGTGCCTCTAGGCGAAATTGCGGTGGAATGGATTTCACGCTATTTGCATAGTGCTCGACCTGAACTCGCACAAGGCTTAGTCACTGATGCACTGTTTATTACCGTTCGTGGTGGCTTTATGACGCGACAAAATTTCTGGCACATGATTAAACGTTATGCCCAAATTGCGGATATTCAAAGTGACTTGTCTCCGCACACCTTGCGTCACGCCTTCGCCACCCATTTACTTAATCACGGCGCGGACTTACGTGTGGTGCAAATGCTTCTTGGGCACAGTGATTTATCGACCACGCAAATTTACACCCATGTTGCACGCGCACGACTACAAGAACTTCATGCTGAATTTCACCCTCGGGGTTAAAGCCACATCAAACCCATGCGTCAAAAAACCATTGATCAATTAAAAACGACCTCTCACAAGCGTGCTACATTTCCTGTATGCTGAGTTTTGCTATGATAGTCGCTAATCATTGGTCGTAAAATTCAACATTAAAGGATGTTTGCATGAAACTGTTCTGGCCTGTTGCTGCCACAATCCTGTTAGCCATCAGTGGCTGTAGCAACGCATCGTCGGATTCTGCGGCGAAATCTGACACGCAAGCGGAGTCTGCCGTAGTCACAAATTCAAGCCAGACCATTTCAGGGAATGCGCCTGAATCAGTGCGAAACGCGATCGCTGCGCGCATTAAAAAAGCTGGACTGGATGCAAAAATTGCAGCAGTGATTAGTACTGAAATGCCGAATCTATATTGGGTTACTTTCGAAGATGTGCCCGCGGTCTATATGAGTGGCGATGGTCAATTTATCGTCCAAGGTGAGCTGGCTAAACTCGGCGACAATGAAGTGATCAACCTCTCCGATTCATTGAATGCACAAGAAGCTAAGCGGCTGATTACAGCCATTCCCGAAAAAGACCTGATCATTTTCTCGCCAAAATCAAAACCCAAAGCCGTGATTTATGCATTCACCGATGTAGATTGTGGCTATTGCCGTAAATTGCATAGTGAAGTCGAACAAATCAATGCGAGAGGCATCGAACTCCGTTATATCGCATGGCCTCGTGGCGCAAGCGATGTTGCGGTCAGTAAAGCGGTTTGGTGCAGTGAGGATCGTAAAGCAGCCATCACCACCGCCAAACAGGGTCTCCCAGTCCAAGCGCCTGACTGCAAAAGTCCCGTGTTGGAACAACGCCGCATCGGCATGCAAGTCGGTGTCAACGGTACACCTGCAATTTATAACTCGGATGGCAAATATTTAGGGGGATACATTCCCGTGAATGATCTGGCAAAAATGTTGAAAATCAGCAGTCAATAATCTCATAAATCGCCAAGTCTTCCCCCGATCAAAACAGCTGGAATCGTGTGCTTCTCTACTAGAGAAAGCACGCGATTTTGGCTATGATATGGCTCTTTGAAATCTGTACGCGAGGCAACGCTTGTGAAACCAGTCAAACTGGCCATTTTGGGTCTAGGAACCGTAGGCGGCGGCGCAGTGCGCTTGCTACAAGACAATGCTGCGGAAATCGCACGCCGTACGGGACATGAGATTCAAATTACCCATGTTGGTAGCCGTCGTCCACGTCCAGATCTCGCTCTCGATGGCGTCAAAATCAGCGACGACTTGCTCAGCATCGTCAAGCAAGATGATGTCGACATCGTGGTTGAAGTGATTGGCGGTACAACACTGGCGCATGAAGTGGTCATGACTGCGATCAAGCATGGCAAGCACGTCGTCACTGCCAACAAAGCATTACTCGCCGAATACGGCAATGAAATTTTCCAAGCGGCTGAAGCAGCGGGCGTATATATCGCCTTTGAAGCAGCGGTTGCGGGTGGTATTCCCATTATTAAAGTATTGCGTGAAGGTTTGTCTGCGAATCGGATTGACTGGCTCGCAGGCATTATCAATGGCACAGGCAACTTCATCCTGACTGAAATGCGCGAGAAAGGTCGTGCGTTTGCGGACGTGTTGGCTGAAGCACAAGCATTGGGTTATGCCGAAGCTGATCCAACGTTTGACGTGGAAGGGATTGATGCTGCGCACAAACTGACGTTGCTCGCGTCACTTGCTTTTGGCATTCCACTGCAATTTGAAAAAGTCTACACCGAAGGCATTACCAAGCTGACTGCGGAAGATGTGACGTATGCAGAAGAACTCGGCTATCGCATCAAGCATTTGGGGATTGCTAAACGTACCGATTCAGGATTTGAGCTGCGTGTTCATCCAACACTGATTCCAGAACATCGCTTGATTGCAAATGTGAATGGCGTGAAGAATGCTGTGCTTGTTCACTCAAATGCTGTGGGCCCAACACTGTATTACGGTGCAGGTGCTGGCGCTGGCCCAACCGCTTCTGCAATCGTCGCTGACGTGGTGGATTTGGTTCGTGCATTGGGCAATCAAGGTACGGGGCGTGTACCCCATCTGGCGTTCCAACCAGAATCATTGGTCAATACACCGATTCTTGCAGCCGATCAAATGCACACCGCGTACTATTTACGTCTGACTGCACAAGATCATCCAGGTGTGTTATCTGATGTGACAGGTATCTTGAGTCGCGCAGGCATTAACATCGATGCGATTTTGCAAAAACCGATTCAAGAAAAAGGCAATGTGCCTGTCATTATTCTGACTCAGCCTGTTCTTGAGGCAACCATGAATGTAGCGATCCGAGACATTGAAGCATTGGCAGCGATTGAAGCACCCGTGGTTCGTATTCGTCTAGAAACCTTAGATGGTTAATTTTTAATGAGACTGAACAAAAGCCCTCGACGAAATCGGGGGTTTTTTTATGACTCAATGACGGGTAGTTATTGAAATATTCTTCACGAATCTCTTTAAGTGAATCTCCTTCCACACCCTCGCCTCTCTCAGATGGAAAAGGCGTCAAAGCACAAAAGTATTAAAGATAACAATCAACGGCTCATTAGGACAAAACCCAAATTATGTGACGCAGTTATCATTTTATTTAGAAAATCACTATCTTTGTGAGGTCATTGTTATTAAAATGCTCACGTTCTAGACAACATAGAACAATTTTCACATTCTTTAAAATTAATTTAATGTGACCAAATTCACTTTAAGTTATTGAATTTTATTATTTTTATATAAATTTATTACCCAACTTATCGAGCTAAAATAGCTCGGACATGAGGAATTAGACCTTGACCATTAATCTTATAGTGAACAGTGCAGTTGCCGATTGCGACTCCATTATTGTTGGCTCCGCGACTGGAACACTCAACAATATAATTGACAGTATTGATAGCCTATTCGGTGATTGTGGCGATATTTGGACGAACACAAAGTCTGCTTCAAACGTATCGATTGCAACTGCATTAAATATTGATTCAAGTAGTTTATGGACAAAAAATCCAAACCTGTTATTTGGAAACTCGAATGTTCCTCATACCAGCGCACTGGTAGAAGGGACTATTGGACAAGCAAAGTTTTTTAGTGTTGCCGTCGGTGCTGGACAAACAATGACGGTTGATATTGATTTTTCAGCATTCACCCCATTCGGTCGTGGAACAGATCTGGTTGTTGCGATTGTGGATGCAGCAGGTCATCAGCTTGCGCTGAACGATGACAGCTTCTTGCCTCCAGGTGGGCTAGGTTCTTATTCTTCTCTTGATCCATTCCTCAGCTTTACGCCAGCGGTTGCGGGTACCTATTTTATCAAAGTGTATCCATACGGTAGTTCGACGTTTACAGCAAATAACACCTTCATGCTCAACCTGTCAGTGACAGGGCATTCATTCGCGGGTAGTTCTCAAGGTAATCAAGTCATTATTGGCACTGATGGTGTTGACAATCTGATTGGTCAAGGTGGTAACGATACGATTACTGCTGGTGCTGGCAATGATCTGTTGGACGGTGGCACTGGCGTAGATACCTTGATCGGTGGTTTAGGCAATGATACTTATATCGTTGACAACACAGGTGATGTCGTCACTGAAAACCTCAATGAAGGAACTGACCTCGTTCTTTCAAGCATTGATTACACCTTAGGTGCTAATCTTGAAAACCTGACTTTGACTGGCTCAGCCAACCTAAATGGCACAGGCAACGCGTTAGACAATACCCTGACGGGCAACAACGGCAATAACACCTTAGATGGCGGTATCGGCGCAGATACCTTGATCGGTGGTTTAGGCGATGATACTTATATCGTTGATAACACAGGTGATGTCGTCACTGAAAACCTCAATGAAGGAACTGACCTCGTTATTTCAAGCATTGATTACACCTTAGGTGCTAATCTTGAAAACCTGACTTTGACTGG
>CAYJUB010000050.1:0-2078 GCA_964373145.1 uncultured Moraxellaceae bacterium | reverse complement strand
CTCAGCCAACCTAAATGGCACAGGCAACGCGTTAGACAATACCCTGACTGGTAACAGCGGCAATAACACCTTATACGGGTTTGAAGGAAATGACATTCTAAATGGCATGGCTGGCGCAGATACGATGGTTGGCGGGTTAAATGATGATACTTATTACGTCGATAACTTAGGTGATGTCGTCACTGAAAACCTCGATGAAGGGACTGACCTCGTTATATCGAAAGTCACCTACACCTTGAGCGCCAACGTCGAAAACCTCACATTAGTAGGCGGCGCAGCACTCAATGCGACAGGCAACACTGGCAACAACACCCTGACTGGTAATAATGGCAGTAACATCCTCGATGGCGGCACGGGCACGGATACACTGATGGGCGGCATGGGTAATGATACCTACATCGTCGATGACACCACTGATGTCGTTATTGAAAACGTTAATGCAGGGACTGACACCGTTCAAGCGAGCATCACCTACTCTTTGGGTCTCTATGTCGAAAATTTGGTCTTAGTTGGCAGTGCAGCACTCAATGGCACAGGCAACACACAGAACAATACCCTCATCGGTAATAGTGGTAACAACATCCTGAGTGGGGGTGCTGGCACTGACATGATGATTGGCGGCTTAGGCAATGATACTTATGTGGTCGACAACGCAGGTGATGTCGTCACTGAAAACCTCGATGAAGGGACTGACCTTATACAATCGAGTGTGAGCTATACATTAGCGGCCAATGTCGAAAAAATCACCTTGACGGGTACTGGCGCAATCAACGCGACAGGCAACGCGCTCAACAATACCCTCGGTGGTAACAGTGGTAACAACATCCTCAATGGCGGTATTGGCGCAGATACGATGGTTGGTGGTTTAGGCAATGACACCTACCTCGTCGATAACGCCGCAGATATTGTCACCGAAGGTCTGAATGCGGGCACTGACCTTGTTCAATCCAGTGTGAGCTACACTTTAACGGCAAACATCGAAGATCTCACATTAGCAGGCAATGCATCAATCAACGCCACTGGCAACACTCTGAATAATACCCTCACAGGTAACAGTGGTAATAACACCATCAATGGCGGTATCGGCGCAGATACGATGATTGGCGGTTTAGGGAATGACACCTACTTGGTCGACAACGTTGGTGATGTCGTCACTGAAGCATTAGCTTCAGGCTCTGACCTTGTGCAATCAAGCATTCACTATACGCTAGGTCTCAATCTTGAAAACTTGACCTTAATAGGTAGTGCTGCAATCAACGGTACTGGCAACGCGCTGAACAACACCATTACGGGCAACAGTGGTAACAACATCCTTGATGGCGGATTTGGTAACGACATCATGCTGGGTGGCTTAGGCAATGACACCTATGTTGTTGACAACGTTGCGGATACTATCACTGAAGCCGCAAGTTCAGGTACGGACCTTGTGCAATCGAGCATCAGCTATATACTGGGTGCTGAACTTGAGAACTTGACATTAACGGGTACTGAGACAATCAACGGCTCTGGCAACGCGCTGAACAACACCATTACGGGCAACATTGGTAACAACAACCTGAATGGTGGTGCTGGCGTAGACACTCTGATCGGTGGCTTAGGCGATGATACTTACAATCTGAACCGTGCTAGCGGCAGCGACTCACTGATTGAGAATGACGCAACGGTGGGAAATAGCGATTTTCTCCAGTTTGCAAATGACGTTCGAGCAGATCAAATTTGGTTCCGTCAAGTCGGTGCGGATTTAGAAGTGAATATTATCGGCACGGCGAATAAAGCGTTGATCAAGGACTGGTATTTGGGTTCAGAGACGCATATCGAACAGTTCAAATCAGGCGATGGTAAAACGTTAACGGATAGTCAAGTGCAGAATCTAGTGGATGCAATGGCGGGTATTAGTGCAGCCCCTCCAGCGACCACGAGTCTCTCCACCACTCAGCAATCCACCTTGAGTCCTGTGTTTGCGGCGAGTTGGGCGTAATCAACACACTGTAAAACGCAGTTGAACAAGAAGGCTATCTACGGACAAGCCACTCTCAAAATTGGTTGATAATTAGTTGGGAGTAGCATATTCTAGCTAC
>CAYJUB010000049.1:0-10170 GCA_964373145.1 uncultured Moraxellaceae bacterium | reverse complement strand
TTGCATACGCGCGCCACCAGAAGCTGCGAAACAGATCAGTGGTTGACGCGCTTTCAGTGCGGTTTCTGCGGCCAACACAAAGCGATCGCCGACCACGGAACCCATTGAACCGCCTAAAAAGTCGAACTCAAACGCACAAGCAACCAGCGACAGTTTATTCAACTGACCTTGCATAACGATCAGCGCTTCAGTTTCGCCCGTTTTCTTTTGCATGGATTTCATGCGATCTGGATAGGGTTGGCTATCCACAAAGTGCAGCGGATCACCAGCGACAAACGCTTGACCAAGTTCAGCATCCACTTGATCAAACAACGTTTCTAAGCGCATACGCGCAGACATTTTTAAATGTTCATCGCAGTGAGGGCAGACATAGAGGTATTCAAACAAACGGCTTTTCACAATATCATCGCCACACGCAGGGCAAGCGACCACAGGGACATTGTCTCGTGGCACAGCTGCGACTGCTTTTTTTGCGATCGTTGGCACAGCACGTTGTTGCCAAGTGGCATTTGCTGCACCGACGATTGTGTTTGGAGCCGTTTCGTTTGTTGTCATGTTAGATCATCCAATGCCTGTCTGAGTTCATGTATTTTTTCAATAATTTTGCTTTGGGCGGTAGCCACATCATGCTCGGCAAAAGAACGAACCAGTGCAGTACCGACAATCACACCATCTGCCGCCGCACCAACTGCTTGCGCCGTTTGACGATCATGAATACCAAAACCAACGCCAATGGGTAAACTGGTTTTCTGTTTAATGGCATTGAGACGCGCCGCCACTTCAACGGTATCCAGAGCCGCAGAACCTGTGACACCTTTCAGCGACACATAGTAAACATAGCCACGCGCCGCTTTCACGACATGATCAATCCGCGCATCTGTGGTCGTTGGAGCCAGCAAGAAAATCGGATCAATCTGATGCTTTGCCAAAATCTCATCTAATTTACCGGCCTCTTCAGGAGGCAAATCAACGAGTAACAAACCATCGACTCCAGCTTGCTCAGCACGCGCCGCAAAGGCTTCATACCCAATAATTTCAATCGGATTCAAATAACCCATCAACACGATTGGCGTTGTGCTGTCATTCTTACGAAACTCGGCGACCATATCAATGGCATGAAACGTACTTGTTCCACCCGCAAGTGCGCGCTCTGCGGCCAATGCAATCACTGGCCCATCCGCCATCGGATCAGAAAACGGCAAACCCAATTCAATCAAATCCGCTCCTGCCGCAACCATCGCATGTAATAGCGGCACGGTTACTGATGGGTTTGGATCGCCTGCCATAATATATGGAATCAACGCCTTACGATTATTCGACTTTAAAGTCGCAAAACACTGTGCAATACGAGACATCGTTTTTATTCCTAATCTGTTTTAACGCTTAATTTTTTAACGTGTAATCTTGCTCTTGCTTATCTCCTTCCCCATCAGGGGGAAGGTTGGGATGGGGGTGGTTTTCAAAGTCAAAATCACCCCCATCTTGCGCTAGGGCAAAGCAGTGCTTTGCTGTTTCCTAGCTCATCCTCCTCAGGGGAAGACTTCAAAGCAAACCATTAAGTAATGACAATGCCATCCAGTTTTGCAACTGTCAGCAAGTCCTTATCGCCACGACCTGACAGACACACCACAATCGACTGATCTGAAGACATGGTTGGCGCAAGTTTTTTGACATAGGCGATGGCATGGCTACTTTCAAGTGCAGGAATAATGCCTTCGATTAAGGTCAAATCACGGAAGGCTTGTAATGCTTCTTCGTCATCGATTGGTACATATTGCACGCGACCGACATCTTTTAAGAAGCTATGTTCTGGCCCGACGCCTGGATAATCTAGACCCGCAGAGATTGAATGCGTTTCAATAATCTGACCCTGATCATCGCTCATCACATATGTGCGATTGCCATGCAATACACCAATGCGACCAGCACTCAGTGGCGCAGAATGTTTGCCTGATTCAATGCCAAATCCTGAAGCTTCAACACCGTAAATTTTGATCTCTTTATCATTCAAGAACGGATAAAACAGACCAATCGCATTCGAGCCACCGCCCACACACGCAACCAGCGCATCAGGCAATTTACCGATTTGCTTTAAACTTTGTTCGCGCGCTTCGCGACCGATGATCGACTGGAAATCGCGTACCAACATCGGATAAGGATGTGGCCCTGCAACCGTACCAATGATGTAATATGTCGTATCAACGTTGGTCACCCAATCGCGCATTGCTTCGTTCAACGCATCTTTCAAGGTGCGTGAACCACTCGTCACAGGCACAACAGTTGCGCCAAGCAGCTTCATCCGATAGACGTTCATCGATTGGCGATGCACATCATCGTCGCCCATATAAATGACGCATTCCATGCCCAGACGCGCCGCTATCGTTGCAGTCGCCACACCATGCTGACCTGCGCCAGTTTCGGCGATGATGCGCGTTTTACCAGAGAGTTTTGCCAGCAGTGCTTGACCAATGGTGTTATTGATCTTGTGCGCACCCGTGTGATTTAAGTCTTCGCGTTTGAGATAAATCTGCGCGCCGCCCAACTCACGGCTTAAACGCTCCGCATGATAAAGCGGTGATGGACGACCTACAAAATGCGTCATGTCATAGTCAAATGCTTTCATAAAATCCGCATCATTTTTCATGCGGTTATATAAATTTTCTAAGTCTTCCAGCGCAGCCATCAGTGTCTCAGACACAAAACGACCACCATGAACACCAAAGTGACCTTTATTATCTGGGTACTGGGTAAAATCAATACTGCTAAAATCTACGTCTTTCAACTGATCTTTCAAATCGGCTTTCGCATCAATGTTCGTCATTACCTACTCCGCTCATTTTTTCAAATGACTATTAAATTTTTTAAAACCGTTTAATCCGCTGACTTTACAGCTGCGATAAATCGTTGAATCAATGTTGAATCCTTAATGCCCTTTGCGCTTTCCACACCGCCACTGACATCGACCGCAAAAGGTCTTGTTTGGCGAATCGCTTCAGCGACATTTTCAGGGGTTAATCCACCCGCAAGAATCAAAGGACATTCAGAATCAATGTTCGGGGATTGCTCAAACTGAGGAAACCGTCGCCAATCAAACGCATGCCCCGTGCCACCGAATAAATCAGGATGCCACGCATCGAGCAAAATGCCACTCGCGCCGACAGCTCGATAGCTTTCAATAATAGGATTGATATCCACTTCGGGCTTCATTTGTATTGCTTTAATCCAGCGCTTACCCGTTAATACTGCCAAATACGCACATTGTTCAGGTGTTTCATTCCCATGAAACTGCAATAGATCAATGCGAACCGTTTTTAAGATCTCTAATAATTCTGCTTCATTGACATCGACAAACAAACCGACAGGCTGCACAAACGGTGGCACAGATTCGAGTAATTGGGCGACTTGCTCTGCGGTCACTGCACGCGGACTTGGCGGATAAAAGACAAAACCCACAGCGTCCGCGCCTGCTTGAACAGCGGTTTGAACGTCTTCAGAGCGCTTCAATCCACAGATTTTGATCCGTGTGCGTGTGACAGGGTGAGCAGAATTAGACAACGGAATCTCTTCACAATGAATAAATAGGTAGGCGCGTATTCTAGCGCAAGTTTAGAGTGAAAGTGGGCGCAAATGTTTGTAGAAACAGCATATCCATCAAAGTTACCTTCTGCACAAAAACAAAGCAGTTACATCTTATATACATTATCGTTATACTTGCCGCGTTCTGAGCATTCATTTTTATGATTCGCAGTCAAGATTCACACCCACAGAATTTGACAACGCGAATGGGAAGCTGGTCAAACCAGCACTGCACCCCGCAACGGTAAGTAATTTATTTTAACCATAAATTATCAGTCCGGATACCACGCTCAGACATTATCCCACCCACACGCTCACGGGGCTTGAGTGTTAGGAGCTGCTATGTCGATTTCTCGTACTTTTTTACCTAATTTATTAACACTTTCAATTCTTTCTGTATTCCATAGCGCGCACGCTGCAACGCCTGTTGAAGTTGCGAACGATCTTCCTGTGACCGTCGTTACAGCAAGTCGCGCACCACAAACAATCAATACCGTGCCTGCAAGCATTTCCGTGATTACCAAAGATCAAATTCAGCAATCAGCAGTCCGTGATCTACCAAATTTATTACGTCAAGATGCGAGCTTGAATGTCGTTACCTCAGGTGGCTATGGACAACAAACATCGATTTTTACGCGTGGTACTGAAAGTAAACACACGTTAGTATTGGTCGATGGCGTTCGCACCAATAATGCAACATCATCTGCATCAAGTATTAACTTATTAGACACCACAGATATTAGTCAAATTGAAGTCCTCAAAGGACCAGCATCCGTACAATACGGCTCTGATGCGATTGGTGGTGTGATTCAACTCATCTCTGCAAAACCGACGAAACAGAACATCTTCACTACAGTCGAAGCGGGTGAAAACAATCTTTATAAAGCGATCATCGGTGCTGACTTAGTCAAAGATGATGCATATTTACAGGTTCGTGGTCAAAAACTGTCAACTGACGGCACGCCAGTTACAACCACAGCCAAGCAAGATGCAGGTTATGACCAAAAAGGTTATAGCGTGAAAGGTGGAGTTGATAATGATCAATTCGCACTGTCACTTGAAGCACGTGGCAATCAAGGCACTTCTGAATACGTAACAGGTTTTAACTATGATATGCCTGCATCTGCAGACTTTAGTAATCGTTTGCTGAACCTGAAAGGTCGCTATACGATTGCACCTGATCTAAATGTTAACCTGCGTTTATCGCAGTTTGTTGATCAACTGAATCAAAATCAAAGTACCGATTTCGTCGATAGCGATCAAAAAGAAGCGGATGTAAATGTCCGTTGGGGCTTTGCGCCGCATCAAAATATTTTATTTGGGATCACCAGCAATCAAGCCGATGCAAAAGCGTTAGTCACTGACTTCATGGGCACACAAAGCAGCTTTGATCACGACACACGATCAACTGGTTATTATCTACAGCATCAATATCAGGATGCCATCTTTAACACACAAGCTGGTGTTCGTGTTGAAGATAATAGCGCATTCGGCACACACACTACGGGTCAAATCGCAGGTCGTATGCAAGTTTTACCGACGACTAGCATTTACGCTAATATCGGTACTGCCTTCCGCGCACCCAACGCTTTTGAACTATTTTCAACATCTTATACGATCAGTAATCCAAACCTAAAACCTGAAGAAAGTACCTCATATGAAATTGGTGTTAATCAACAGATTATCAAAGGTCTGGATGCCAATCTTGCGGTGTATCGTACTAATATCGACAACCTGATTACATCAATCTACAACCCTGCGACCTTCAAATCTCAATGGCAAAATATCGCCAACACCAAACTAACTGGTGCGGAAGCAGGCTTGAAATGGAAACTGGATAATGGGTTGTTTGCATCGACAAGCTATGCCTATGTCCAACCCATTAAAGAAGGCTTAAATGGCAGTGCCGACAGTGAGTTGCTACGTCGTCCACGTCAAACGTTGACCGCATCTGCAGGTTTACAATTGGCGCAGTATGGTTTCAGTGCTGAGTTGGTTTCAAAGAGTGAAGCAAAGGAATATGACACTGCCTATCCTACAGCAGGCTATGCAATTGGTAACCTACGTGGCTACTGGCAAGTTCAAAAAAACGTCCGCTTGTTTGCCAATGTTGAAAACTTTACTGATCGTAAATATGCAACTGCTTTGGCAAATGCACCTTTTGGCGGCTTCGGCACACTCAGCCAATACATCGCACCAGGCCGTCAAGCAACACTGGGTGTGACTGTTAATTACTAAGATCGATACCTTGATGCCCATCCAACCGTTTGGGCATCAACATTTCATAGAAATAAGAGCTTTCCTTGCGTATGCCCTTCCTAGAACTACCGTAACACGATCAAGTCAATCACAATGATTGTCCAAATAAAAATATAGATCTTCGCTTTTGAGCAACATTCTCTCTCCAAAGGAATGTTGCTCTTTTTTCACGACAAAACGATCGTACTACTTCTTATCTCGGCGGTCCCCAATTTTCCGTGCAGGATTACCCGCCACAAGCGCATAACTTTCGATGCTTTTCGTCACCACACTATCCATCCCGACGACTGCAAAATCATCAACCTTAACCCCATCCACCACGCCCACATTTGCACCCAACCAGACATCACGACCAATATAAATACCTTCCGAAGTCACGGCTTGTTCGTGAATGGTTTGATCTATTTTCATCCCATGATTAAAGGCTTACAAATGACAATACGCCGCTAACCGAGCCTCATCCGCAAGATGAATGCCTGCTCGTCCACCATCTAAAGTCGAATGATGATTAATCGCCACTTTCTTCCCTAAAGTCACAGGGCCATGAATCACACAATCCGCAGCGATAAACGAACCATCACCAATCACAATCTCACGCCCAATTTCAGCAAACAAATGCGCATCAGGCGAAATAAAACAATCCTTGCCAATACGAACCGTTTCCATCGACTGCAAATAGTCTTGCCATTCGCGTTGCCACTCCTCCGCCCACAGCCTATTCTTCGGCTTTAACCGCCAATAGAGCCACGGCATATAACTCAAACGCTTCTTATGCTGCTCTCTATATTTCAAAAGTGGATCAATCATCGGTGTGATTTCGTCAGTCATATTTATTACATTCGCAGCAATGGAGTTCTTCATCGAAAGTATATACTCTCCACAGAACTGGCCACTGCAAAATGAAGCATAGCCGTGCCTCAGAACGATAAAACACATCAACAAACCGCATCAATAAAATCTAACCTTGCACCAATGCACTGGAACAACAACATGGGACACCGACTCAGCAAAATTTACACACGCACTGGGGATGACGGCACAACGGGTCTTGGCGATGGACAACGAGTCGCGAAAGACGATCTCCGTGTCGACACTTACGGCACCGTCGATGAACTCAATTGCGCTCTCGGATTGCTTAGAGCAAGTCTAAAAGAAAGTCATCAAGGTGAAAGCATCGATCCTGCGCTCAGTCGGATCCAACATGAACTGTTCGATTTAGGCGGTGAATTGTGCATTCCCCACTATCGAATTCTAACGATTGACTATGTCACACGCCTCGAACATGAAATTGATGAAATGAATAAAAACTTGCCCATGCTCAAGAACTTCATCCTCCCAGCAGGCAGTATCCCCACTGCCAACGCACATCTTGCGCGGGCCATTTGTCGTCGTGCAGAACGAATTCTCATCACGCTAAAAAATCGTGATGATGACATTTCTGGGATCACCCAACACTATTTAAACCGTTTATCCGACTGGCTATTTGTTGCAGCACGCGTCATTGCACGTTATGACGGCGGTGAAGAAGTACTCTGGGTCAGACAAGATGCTTCTCAAAAAAAATAACAGACTATCCAAAAATCTGCAGCGTGCTTTACTGATCAAGGCCAGTACAATCACGCCGCAATGGACATTGATCACCGATCGGCAAATTGGCCAGACGTTCACGCAGGGATGTTAAACTCGCAATACGCTGGTCAATGACGATCATTTTCTCTTGGACAAAGCTCTGAGCCATTTCAGGCGCTAAACCCTCGCCTGTCAACATGGGCAAAATACTGCTGATTTCGCTCAGTGAAAATCCCAACTCTTTGGCAAGTTTGATAAATTCAAGCGTACTGAGCGCGCTCGCGGGATAATATTTATAACCATTATTTTGTCGTAAGCTTTGCAGCAAGCCGAGCTTTTCATAAAAACGAATCGTGTCGCGGCTCACATCCGTTGCTTTAGCAAGTTCACCAATTAACATGAAAAAATCCTGCGTTTCACCTATTGACCTTGGAGTGTACTCCATCGTTTAGAGTGATTGTATCTTCATTACACTCTCTCAGGATCGACCATCATGAAAACCGTACTAGTCACTGGCGCAACGGGTTTTATCGGCAAATTTTTAATCTTAGCTTTACTGAATAAAGGTGATACCGTTTTTGCATTACTTCGTCAGCCAGAACCACAATTAGCAGATCTAAAAAAATGGCTTCAAAGTTACGGTGTCAATACGGAAAACTTACAAGCTGTTCGCGGTGACTTCCGTGAACCCAATTCAGGAATCAGTGCGACAGATTGGCAAAAAATGGCTCAGGTCACAGTGATCTATCACAGCGGTGCGCTGTTTGCTTGGGGTTTAGCCAACGATCAAGCAAAACTCGTCAACGTCCAAGGTGCAGTGACCCTACTGACCACCGCAGCACAACATTTACAGTTGAAACGCTTTGTTCAAGTTTCAGGCTACATGCTCACCATGAAGGCACATTTGCAGCAATTAGGTATTTACGGTGACTATCAAAAAAATCAATGGGACAATACCGATTGGGATACGATTTATCAGCAAGTAGGTGCTTATGAAGCCTCAAAACTTGAAGCGCACTTTGCCATCAAAAGCACAGCGCTCCAACTCAATGTGCCATTAACCGTCATTCACCCAGCGACAGTCATCGGGGACAGTGAACGAGGTGAGATTCCACAAAATCAGGAATTTAATCGCACCCTGACTGATTTACATAAAGGCAAATTATTTGCAGTCCCCGGTTGTGACGGCTATCGCCTACCGCTGGTGAGGATTGATTATCTCACTCAGTTTATGGCGAATGTTGCAGACTATTCAGAATCGGCTGGGCAGGAATATTTATTGGCTGATGCGAATACACCCTCATTAAAATCCGTGCTGACAGTATGCGCCAATCGGGCTGAAATTCCCGCACCTCGGATCAATCTACCGATTCCGTTTTTGAGAACCCTCGTGCGATGGTCTTGGTTGGGGCAACAATTAGGCATGACCTCTGAAATGCTTCACTTCTTACGTCAGGAAAAATTAGACACAACGGCTGCCGAAAAAATGGCGCAAACCATGGGCATCCAACAAGGCGATTTGGCAGCGGCATTATCACAAACGACGGAGTATGTGATGGCACAACAACACGCCTAATCTGTGCATTTTTGAATGCATCGACGTCATCCAGCAAGTTGACGACACGCCTGCGTCCGTTATCTTTTTAATACGTTCAGTTGATTACTCTGTACGAAAGTCATGATATGGTTACTCACCAAATTCATAAGACGAAATCTTGTACACCAAGGTTCGTCTAGACTTTCATATGGACGCGCGAATCATGGCACTATGGAAACATCTCGTCGGGATCAAAAAACCACACACCGAGTGGTATCAACCGCAGGGTCATCATGGACAAAGTGGTGGTGAAGCCGTCGAATTTACCTACCTCGGTACGGCTGGTTTTATCATCAAAAGTGATTCACGCACTTTAGTGCTCGACCCGTATGTATCGCGTCCGAATATCCGCACCACATTGACGAAAGAGCTTATTCCCAATGCTCCGCTGATTAAACGCCTCATTCCTCATGCGGATGATGTACTGGTTGGTCATGCGCATTACGATCATGTATTAGATTCGCCAACGCTTTGCCAGCAAACAGGTGCACGGTTAATTGGTTCACGTGCAGTGACCATGGTTGGACGTGCTGCAGGCCTGCCAGAACATCAATTGGTCGAAACCAGTGGACATGAAGACATCTCCAGTGGCTCTTGGACAATTCGCGGTTTACCGTCCATTCACGGCAAAGTCTTTGGACGAATTCCACTGCCGGGCGACATCACAGAGCCACCACCCTGGCCTCCACGGATACGTGATCTGAAACATGGACTTGTGCTGAACTGGGTGGTGAATACAGGCCATTTAAAAATCATGCATATTGATTCTGCCGACTTTATCCCCGAAGAATTAAAAGGCATTCAAGTGGATGTCCTTTGCCTATGCGCAATCGGACGTCAATATCGCCCGAATTACGTGAAGGAAGTCGTTGCATTAGTCAAACCACGCTGGATCATTCCGTGTCACTGGGACACGATGATGACACCAATCGAAGATGAGCCTGATTTGATCCCAACAGTTGATCTCCTCGGTTTTATTGAGGAAATTCGAGCGGAAGGCGTTGAGCCGTTGCTGATGCCCATTTTGGGCAAGCAAACGTTTGTTTAACATCAAGAGCAGAATCCTCCCCTGCCAGCCTTTTTCTAAGGAGGGAGCTTTTTAAAGCTCCTCCCTTTGCAAAGGGAGGTTGGGAGGGATTTGCTTTTGACGTTATGCATCAAAAAATAAT
>CAYJUB010000048.1:0-10173 GCA_964373145.1 uncultured Moraxellaceae bacterium | reverse complement strand
TTGATGGGTTTATCGCAGCGGCTCTAGTTGATTCTACTAGTGGCTTGTGTCTGGCGACTGCAGGGGGCGGAATTGACCTTGAATTGGCTGCTGCAGGCAACACGGAAGTTGTTCGTGCAAAGCGTAAAGCTGCGAGTTCTTTAAAGCTGAATGATACGATTGAAGACATCCTAGTCACGCTAGGTAAACAATACCATTTGATTCGTCCGCTTGAACGCAATCAGGATATGTTCTTATATACGGTATTGGATCGTACAAAATCCAACCTTGCGATGGCGCGTCATAACATCAAGTCTTTCGAAAAAGAACTCGATTTTTCTTAATCAGAAAAATTAAGTGTTTTTTGATTATCACCAGTCAAGCAAAGTGCACGGATTGTATCTTTGCTTGACGTTTTTAGAATAAGAAGTATTTTAGCAAACCAAAAAGTGCATGGATGTACATAATATGAAATCTTTATTTAAGGTATCTATTCTAGGTTTGGGGCACTCTGAGGTGGTTGCCATCCGTCAGCATGTTGCTGCGATCTTGCAGGGCAGTGAGGTTGATTGGGTTGGAGCTAACCATGAGAGTTTAGACTTTCTGATTGTTAATTCGAATTTTATTAACGCGAGTAGTGTTCAAAACTTACTAAGAAATAATGCGGTTCCCGTTTTATTGACCAGACATTCTGTTGATCAAGATTACAGCGATCAAAATATTATTACTTTACCTCTTGTTGAAAATACTCTGCTCAAAAACTGGATCAATGAAATTGTCCTGAGTGAGCGTACGGTACATGCTCAACCGATTAAATTACAAGAATCTGTAGTGACTCAAGTTCTACAGGATAATGCTAAAGTTTTTGAGTATTTGCGTACGGCACAAGATGGTTTTCTACATTTATCTGATCGTTGCGGTGCTGTAGGGACCATTGATACTGCGAACCAACTGATTTATTTGGTTCCAAAACGTAATGTTCCTGTGGATATCCAGGGCTCTCTTACCTATGAACGTGTATCTGAGGTTTCAAAAGCGTTTCAATCA
This sequence comes from uncultured Moraxellaceae bacterium, assembly GCA_964373145.1. Taxonomy (GTDB): domain Bacteria; phylum Pseudomonadota; class Gammaproteobacteria; order Pseudomonadales; family Moraxellaceae; genus Aquirhabdus. Next base: position 9,147 of record CAYJUB010000048.1, on the reverse strand, counting down.
GCAGATCTATTGCAATGGCTCTGGGATGTGGCTTGGATTGAGTCGAGTTGCTCTGTGTTAATTGCCGCTGATCAGTTAGTCAAAATTAAATTTTGGCCTCAGCCATCTCGCATGGCTGATCAGAAGGATTTGCTGTTGTTGTCTGCCAGACTTGCCAGAAAAGCTTCGACCGCTCAGGAGTTGGCGGCGGATTTGAAGATGCCAATGTTGCGAGCTCAACATTTTCTTTCGGCGTTAGTCATGGCTGGGTTTGCTGAAAAAAGTACTGAAGTGTTGCCGAAAGTTGTCCAAGCATTACCAGATCAAGCGGCAAATCATGAGGAAGCAACAGGGTTAAGGCGTCTATTGATGGGGATGCGACGTCGTTTAGGCTTGTAGTTTATTGATTTTATGCTTCAATTCTAGTGTGCTCACCGCGACATGTCATACGTTAATTTCAGGATGAATATATGCATCGGTACAAAATTGTGTTTGGTGGCGGAATGGGGTCAGGTAAATCCCAAGCAATCCAGAGCATTTCTGAGATCACTGTATTTGCGACGGAAGCGTTAAATACGGATGAGGCCGCACATAGCAAAATGCTCACCACAGTCGGCATCGATTATGGTGAAATTACAATCGATGATGAATTAAAGATTGGCTTGTATGGTACACCAGGACAGCAGCGGTTTAGTTTCATGTGGCCTTCAATTGCCCAAGGTGCTTTAGGGGTGATTATTTTGATTGATCATAGTGCGCCTGATCCTTTAGCCGATCTAGACATGTATTTGGATGCATTCGGCGCGGAAGATCGTTCTATGGTTATCGGTGTGACACATGTGGATGTGGGTGTGAATTGTTCTTTAAAGCCTTATCGGGATTGGCAAATAAAGAATAATCGACAATATCCAATGTTTGCTGTCGATGCGCGTAAGCGTAGTGATGTATTACTTCTGATTGAATCAGTCGTCGCAACTTTGGATGTACAGTTGATGGTTTAAAGATGTGAGTTGTTTAAGGGAAGAGTTCGTTTTTTATAAAATCGACTTATTTATTTAGGGGTTTTTTGCTAATTTTTAAGGATAAAAATGGCCATTATCGTTGAGTCAAAGCGTACGCAACCTTCTTCATTGTTTTTGAAGTTTGCGAAGAGAGCAGTTGATGAGTTGTGTTCTAGTGTCCAAGGTGTCAATAGTGTTGTATTGGCATCTGGCGATGGGTTTGAAATTGCGAGTGTGACCAATCAGAACAATCTTGACCGTAGCAAAGTAGCTGCCGTGAGCAGCTCCCTTTTATCGATGGTACAAGCGTTTATTTCTGAGATTAAATTAGAGGACTGTCAGTCGTTTATTCTCGATGCCAACAACGGTAAGGCAATCATTGCCCAAGTTGCGTGTGATAATTATCCCATGGTTCTTGTGGTATTGACCGATAAAAATGCACTGCTCGGACAAGTGCTTCATGCAATGCGTTTTTGTTCGCAGCGTTTGGTTGAAGGTGATCTTAAATTAACGAGTTAATCATCAAGAATCATCTCATCGCGGTATTTAAAAATAAGAAGATGAGAGAAAAAAATAGCAAATTGAGCTGAGAAAATCGATATAAAGGAAAGTGCCATGGATACGGTACTCATGAAAAGAGAGACTCAATTGGGTGTTCATGAAGTTGTGAGTGCATTTGAGGTTCAGGGCATGCCACTCTCTGAAAAATTAACAGAGATGCTGAACGAGCATTTTGATCATCAAACTGAGCGACGTGGTTGCGGTTACACGCAGGCCACGCGTGTATTGGCAGAGTTTATTAATCAACCGAGATCTCAGCTAGAGTTCCATGATTTTAAGCTTTTTGCCGACTCTGTCATGAAACCTTTGCGTGATGTAATGACTCAGGCTAAGTCGTATGGACTGATATTAAACTGTTGGCGCAATTTGGATTTGAATATCCAAGTACAGGATTTTCTGCGAGAAGCGGGTTCGGATACTCGTATTTTTTTCCAAATGCTCCGTGAGCAGGTCGCATGGCAGCATCGATTGCGGCATATTCATGACTTGGTTCAACGTGAAGAAAGTCTACTTTTGGTTGCGATCATTCAAGATATTATTTTACCTCCTGAGCACTTGGTAGGGCAGGAGAATCTGCTGGGTTTAGGTGAAAAACCTAAAGTCGGTTCATGCCCAATGGCGGAAAAGTTTTTTTTGGAAATTGCATATCGCAAGATTCCACGTCGTGGTTTGGTGAATACATTTGTGAATCAACAGAATCGACCCTTACTCATGGAAAAGATGAATATGGGTGATGATCATTCATGTATGAGTTTAGGAACGGTTGTACTCAATGGTGTGCGCTTACCCGCAGGCAGTTCATTTGCAGTGAAGTATGATCTTGAAAATATTCATCAACAAAAGGCGAGATTCTTAGCGGGCAATGTCATCTCACTCTCAGATATTCAAGGGTTCTGGTTTTTACGACTGACCACGCTTGCAGTATCGCCACAAAACCGACAACGTGCATTTAGTACACATTTCCGCCAGCAAATTGAAAACGATTTGTTTAGTCCAGATGTGGCTCAATTGTCTCAACTGATTGAAGTTGCTGAGCAACAGGTTGCGAGTATCGATCATCGCTTCGCTGAGATCAATCCAAATGTAGGGACATATTAGATTGTTTAAAGCCTGCTATTCGCCGCGCTATTTTGCTGTGACCCATACCAATAGTATGGAAAAGTTGCAGTATGTTGCGCAGGCGGTCATTGAGCAATCGCTGGTTGAGGTCGTTGAGCCAGGTGAAATTGATCTCGATGTATTACGTACTTTACATGATCCCAATTACGTGGATGCTTTTTTGCAAGGGCAAATGCCGTTAGCTGGAATGCAGCGTTTTAAGTGGACGGAACAACTCCGCGATGCAGTGCTTGCGATTCAAGCAGGGCAGCTGAAAGCAGCTGAAATAGCACTGTCTGAGGGAATCTCAGCTAATATTGCTCAAGGCTTCCATCATGCGGTTTATGAGTGCGGTGGGGGATTTTGTACATTTAATGGTTTAGCGTTGGTTGCTCACCAGTATCCGAACAAAAAAATATTTGTGCTGGATTGTGATCAACATGGCGGCAATGGCACAGCCGAATTTACACAGCGGCTGCCGAATTTATTCAATTTCACGATCTTTGGAATGCGCTACGGCTGTCGAGATTTTGACCGTAGTATCGGACGCTATATTTCAAGAAACGACGGCAGCTTCGCCGAGTATGATCGAGCACTGGATGAGGCGTTTGAACAGATTTTGATTCAGAAGACTGATTTGTTGATTTATCAGGCTGGGATGGATTGTCATCAGGCAGATCCCTATGGCTCCAAATGGTTTGATACCGCTGCCATATTTCAACGGGATTGCAGGGTATTTGAGTTTGCAAAAAAACATGGCATTCCAATCATGTTTGTATTGGCTGGTGGTTATCAGGCTTTACCTGAACTGGTTAAATTGCATGTCAGTACGTTTCATGCCGCAAGTCAGGTTTATTGAACCAAAATAAAAAAGCCGATATGACCTTATGATCATATCGGCTTTTTGACAGGAATCTGTCGCGACGGGTTTATCGACGATAACGCAGTTTGACCCAGATACCGAGCAACATGAGCAATCCACTGAGCAGGAGGATTGGCAGATCACCGAAGCGCATATACGGTGTTTCGCCTGTCATTGCAGGGAGGTTGCCACGGAGCACTTCGGGTTTGAACTGTTCGGTGCGTTTAACGATTTCACCTTGATCGTTAATGAATGCGGTCACTCCGGTATTAGTTGCGCGGATGAACCAGCGCCCCGTTTCTTTCGAGCGCATTTGAACCATTTGCAAATGTTGTAATGGACCGTCTGATGTACCGAACCATGCATCATTGGATAATGTCACCAAGAAGTCACTTCCACGTGCATTTAGTCGAGTTAAATTCGGGTAGGCGACTTCATAACAAATCGAAGCTGCCAAATTGTGCCCTTTTATTTTCAGAGGTGATTGGCCTTCTTCACCAGCGGTAAAGCTACCAGTATTATTTAAACTAGGTAATACCCAAGAGAGAGCACCAGAAAAAGGGATGTATTCACCGAACGGTACAAGACGTTGTTTTTTATACAATCCTGATCCGCCATCACCTAAAGCACCAATTGCGTTATAAAAAGGTGGATCGATATTTGGTTTTGGATGGCTGATGTCTAGATATGGAACGCCTGTGACCCATGCCGTGTGATGCGCTTTTGCTGCTTCATGATTTTCTGCGATAAACGGCATCGCTTCAGGGTCATTTTGAAACATGGGAATGGAGGATTCAGGCCAGACAACCAGATCGCGACCCCATTCACTTTTGCTCATGTCCCCGTAGATTTGCATCGTTTTTTCGCGATACTCTGTGAGCCATTTTAAGTTCTGTGGAATGTTGCCTTGAATCAGTGACACTGAAAGTACAGGGGTGTCTTTTAAGGTTGTCCAGCGCAGTTGATTGAGACCTAAACCCACCCCAACGAGGATAATAATCGGCAATACCCAAAACAGGCGACGACGGAAAATTTCAACTAATGCACAACCGATCAACACGACAACCGCGGAAACAGCAAATACACCTGCAACAGGCGCATAACCATCCAATCCATGGCCTAGTAACGCGTAGCCGACAAACAACCACGGGAAGCCAGTGAAGAGCCAAGTTTTTACCCATTCGATGACAATCCAGAGCGGTGCAAAGGTCAGTGGTGATTCTGGTAAGAAGCGACGATATGCCCAAGCACCTACTGCATTAAAGAGTCCCATCACCAGTCCAACAAAACCAATCATGATTAATGCTAGTGGAGTCGGGGTATTGCCGAATTGGTGAATTGAGGTAAATAACCAAAATGCGCCAACAGTCCAAAGTCCAAAACCATAGGCTTCGCCCAATACAAAGGCTTGCAAAGGTGAACGTTGGTTGAGCAATAGATACAAAAGGGCAGGCGAGAGGAACGCAATCGGCCACAGACCATAAGGTGCAAATGCCAGTGGTAACATTGCACCCGCAAGAAGACAGGCAATCGCGGCAATCAACATCGGCAGATTGGCGATTGACCATGCTGCTTTGCTGTTTTGCCTGTGAAGCGAATAATTTGCAGTTGCTCCACTTTTTTGCTTAATAACTTGCTTCTTGGTCACCGAATTTTTGCTCACGTGCGTCTAACCTGCCTATATGTGAAACATTGTTGTTGGTTTGTAAATTTCGAAGCACTAGTCTACGACATTGGGTCAGAAATTGCACGACGAGCACGCAGTAACGTCAAACTGCGCAAATCAGCAGCCAAAACTGTAAATTGCCAGTCTTCAATATCAACCGTTTGCCCCGTCAGTTCGCTGACTAATCCTGTTTTTTCAAGAAGTAAGCCGCCAATCGTATCCACACCTTCACCTTCGAGTTCAGCCCTGAGTTCGTCATTAAAGTACTCTATTGGTGTTAAGGCTTGAACCAGCCAAGCCTCTTTGTCTTCTGGATCAGGAATAATACAATCTGCGAGCGGGTCCATTTCATCGTGTTCATCTTCAATCTCACCGACGATTTCTTCCAGCAAATCCTCTAGGGTAATTAAACCTGCTGTTGCGCCGTATTCATCGACCACAACCGCCATATGGGTTTGTGTGTGTTTGAGCATGCCGAGTAATTGATCAGAGCGTGCTGTTTCGGGCACAAACACTGGCTGACGCAGCAGGCTCTGCAATTCAAAATGGGTAGTAGGCGCTTGAATAAAACGGAGCAAATCTTTTGCCAATAACACCCCAACGACCGTATCACGGCCATCATGTGAAAAGACTGGAAAACGAGAATGCGCGGATTCAATCAGAACCGGTAGAATTTCCATCAACTGATCGTCTTCAAAGATGCCGACGACTGATGGGCGGGGTGTCATGATTTCGCGAACCGGTGTTTTAGGTAGCCCCAATACGCCAGTCAACATGTCCACAGTATCTGGTTCTAGGAAACGTTTAGAATCCTGTAATAACTGCACCAAATCATCCCGCGTTTCCGGCGTAGCCGATAGCCATCGTTTAAGACCGCGCATCGTCCACGCCGAACCAGATTCACTACTCATATACTGCCTTTAAAATTAAAAATTAGCCTGCATAATAGCCTATGCATGACGACAGATACATGAATCCTGATTAATTTTGATTGAGTTTGTTTTTAATCAGGCAAAATAAATCTGCTAACCTTATATAAATTGATTATCGTTGAGGCATTTGGTTGTGTCAGAACCCCATTTTTTAGATACCAAAGGCTTAATTTGCCCTGAACCCGTGATGATGTTGCATCGTGCCGTTCGCAAAATCGCATCAGGTGACATGCTCGTGGTGGAGTCTACCGATCCATCAAGTATGCGCGACATTCCAAAGTTCTGTATTCACCTTGGACATGTGTTGCAAAGCCAGCAAACCTTGCCTGCGAATGATGGAAATCAAAAAGAGATTTATCGTTTTGAAATCATTAAAGGCTAATGTGGTTAATGTTGCGTAATCTTGAATAGAGTTAGTGAACTACTGCGTTCAGTAATATTTTGACATTACTCATTGTCAAAAATGATTTTTGAGTTAGAATCTGTTCAGTCAAATTTTCTTCCACGTTGTAGATGGAGTCATCATGTCGTCGCAATCTTTAAAAGCATTAACAGTTGGTCAGTCGATTCAAGTCAATCAAACGACATTTAAAAACCGCATTATCAAAGGCGCGATGAGTGAAGCGCTGGCAACGACTCCAGGGAAAGTCACAGATAGTCTCATTAAACTTTATGACACTTGGGGCAAAGGTGGGTTAGGTTCCGTCATTACTGGTAATGTGATGATTGATCCACGCGCAAAAAATGAACCCGGCGTTGTGGTGGTTGAAGATGAAAGCGACTTGGCGCGTTTAAAAGAATGGGCGCAAGTGGGTAAAAAATACAACATGCCACAAATCGTTCAGCTGTCACATCCAGGTAAACAATGTCCTAAAGGCTTAAATCGTGAAACGGTTTCGCCATCAGCCATTGGATTTGGTCCTTCGATGTCAGCCTTCTTTGGTGTGCCACGCGCATTAGAAGAAACGGAGATTTACGACATTATCCAACGTTTCGGTGAATCAGCACGAATTTGTGAAAAAGCGGGCTTTGAAGGCGTACAAATTCATGGTGCGCATGGTTATTTGGTCAGTCAATTCTTATCACCAAAGCACAATCACCGTACCGATCAATGGGGCGGTAGCCTAGAAAACCGCATGCGTTTCTTGTTGGAAAGTTTTAAAGAAATCCGCAAACAAACCAGCCCAAATTTTATTGTCGGTGTAAAACTCAATTCAGCAGACTTCCAAAAAGGGGGCTTTAGCGAAGAAGATTCTGTTGCAGTCTTTAAAGCACTTGATGCGCTGGGTATCGACTTTATTGAAATCTCAGGTGGGACTTATGAAGCACCGGCAATGGCGGGTGCAAAACGTAAAGATCAACCTGTTAAAAAAGAAAGTACCATCCAACGTGAAGCGTATTTCTTGGAGTTTTCAGAGAAAGTTCGCAAAGAAGTGAAAACTGTACTCATGGTGACTGGCGGCTTCCGGACTCGCGCAGGCATGGATGCAGCTTTACAAAGTGGTGCATGTGATCTGATCGGAATTGCACGTCCTTTGGCGGTTGAAACCGATGTTGCGGACAATCTGATTGCGGGTAGCAATGTGAAATACGCCGTGCAACCCATCAAAACGGGCATTGGCCCGATTGATAAAATGGCGCTGATGGAAGTGATTTGGTATGCAGCACAATTTAGAGCGATTGGACAAGGCAAAGCCCCAAATCCTAAATTGTCGCCACTGGTTGTGTTTATGCATTATATCAAGGGCAGTGTGCAAGCCATGCTTCTTGGCAAAAAACCGATCAGCACTCGCCTCCGCGCAAAATAATTTTTGCTTGAGCGTTGTGTGAAAGAAGAGGGCGATGACGCCCTCTTTTTTGTGCATGCCGTTCCGAAAACAAGTGCAAATTTTTAGATCAAAAATTAAACGTAAGTAAATGCTTACACAGAAATACGCTAATGCTCGTTTCATGTAATTTTAACTTTTTGATGTTTTTTTGAACATTGTTTTCATGTCACGCGCTTGTCATTAACTTGCGCTAGGCGTAGCAAGGGTTTAGGCACTTGTCCACAAAAGCTGTGGATAACATTGTGGGCAACTAGAGTATTGACGAGTTTAAGTATCGTTTTATAAGGGATGGCTTCAAATTGATCAAATTTTAACCTAATAAAAAATATATTAAATATAATGACTTACATAAAGCAAGACTTAATTTTAAATAAAAATTAGCAAAAATAATCACAGAGTATGAATAAGTAACAAGTGGATAAACTGTGGGCAGTTTCTGTGCATAAGTAAATCAATATTTGATCTAAAAGAGGGCGTTTATAAAGCAGTGTAAAATGTGAAGCAGTCCACAAATGTCATTTCTCTTAAAAAAGAAGCAATGACATTCGTCGGTAAAATATGATTACATTTAGTGTACAACATCATCCACAAGGTCAAATCCGCGGCGGATATCTTCAAGACCATCAGATTCTTCAGCAATCGCCAGCAAGTCAGTGAGGGCTTGTTCGCTATGAATGGCTTCTTCAATCGCTTCAAAATAGCGATCTGTGCTGAAGAAGTTACTGAAGATTAAATTTCGCAGTACGGTCGCCGTTGGCGTGATCTCCTCAACATCCATACTGGTTTTATAACGCACTTCACCATCGAGCCAATCCATTTCAAAATTACCCAGCACTAATCCATAGTTAATGCGAGTAAATAGTTCGGCGATACGTGAACGACGATCTTCGGGCACATTTTCAGACAAGATGCTGTAAACGAGTAGGCGTTGACTATCTGGAAATACGCGGACGATGCAAATCCACTCGCCATTTATACCGCGTACAGGCATGCGAAACGTTGCGACGTGTTCACTATCCGGATGTGTGGATAGGTTCGGTTCGTCAAACTTGAGTTTTTCAATGGCGAGTAAGTCGCGTACTTGATCAATCAATGTAGACATCGCATTATTCCAATTCGTTGATGACAAATAAACCTTGTTAAAATAATATCATAAAGCCTATTTTGAATGGTGCTCACTATTGAACACTTGCGTTGGTAAACACTTATGACTCACGAC
>CAYJUB010000047.1:2637-10290 GCA_964373145.1 uncultured Moraxellaceae bacterium | reverse complement strand
TAATGCTATGGAAACCTTGCTGGTTGATGCACCGATTGCTGCGGAATTTTTACCGAAAATCGCTGCGCTGTATCGCGAGAAAGGTGTTGAATTGCGTGGTGATGAAACCACTTGCAGTATTTTGAGTGATGCAATTCCTGCGACTGAGCAAGATTGGCATGAAGAATACCTTGCGCCAATTCTAGCCATTAAAGTGGTCAATGGGATTGATGAAGCCATGACGCATATCAACCATTATGGCTCACATCATACCGATGTGATTTTGACTGAAAACTATGGTCTTGCTCGTCGATTCCTCAACGAAGTCGATTCCAGTTCAGTCATGGTCAATGCTTCAAGCCGTTTCGCCGATGGTTTTGAATATGGTTTAGGTGCGGAAATCGGTATTTCAACCGATAAAATCCATGCGCGCGGCCCTGTCGGTTTAGAAGGTTTAACCTCGCAAAAATGGATTGTGTTGGGTGATGGACAGATTCGCGTCTGATTCCAATCGAAAAATTAACTCACACATAACGCCCTAAGAGATTACTTTTAGGGCGTTATTATTTTGGAAAAATAACAGCATAGGCAAACAACACCATCTCAATTGGCAGTTTTGATCACCCCGAATATTAATTGGTTAAAAATGCGCTGTACAAGGTTCTGCTCACCTGTAAAAATCACTCCGCAATCAAAGACACCGATACATTCGCCGCAACGATCTATCTCGCGCACGACCAAACGACTGGGCACAATAATATTACTATGGATATTAAAAAGTTAGAGAACTACATACGCTCCGAAATTCCGCTGTCCAATGCAATGGCAATCGAAGTCCGCGTAGCATCCGATGAAAAAGTAGTGCTTTACGCGCCGCTAGAACCCAATATTAATCATATGGATACGATTTTTGGTGGCAGTGCATCGGCGCTTGCCATTCTCTCAGCGTGGTGCTTGGTCTATTCACGATTGGAACATCATGGTTTGAAGGGTCATATCGTCATTCATAAAAACACCATGCACTACGATAAACCGATTGCCGCAGGATTTACCGCAACCGCTCAGGGCATTGATGAACAGGCTTGGTCAAAACTGGCAAATGCTTTAGCAAGAAACCGCATGGCACGCCTCTCAATCAATTCAATTCTTGAATGCGATGGGTTACAAGTCGGACATCTTGAAGGCGCATTTGTGGTTCTACCAGCAAGCGACTCATAACGATGAATTTAAATTAAATCTGTACACAAAAAACCTGAGCATTTGTTAGATTAATCATAGAAAATAGAGGATGTACTCATAATAAAGACAAGGATTTTGTGTCATGCAGAACGTTATAAAATTTCCTAAAGACAACAAATTCACGTTTAGTAAACCCGAATCCTTTCATTGGTACTGGTTGGGGGTTCTTGTTTTTGCCAGTGTCATTGCAACGATTAACCCCCTTGAAATGCCATCCTATTTACTACATCAAACAGGAACTTTATTAGGAGTGCTGCTGATCCTGTGGCTGACTTACAAACACTACGTCAGTCGGTCTGGATTTGCGCTTTCAATTATTTTCTTATTAATTCATGTGCTTGGCGCACACTACCTCTATTCTTATGTTCCCTATAATGATTGGTCTAAGCAGTTATTTCAGTTCGATTTAAATGCTCATTATGGTTGGTCACGCAATATGTACGATCGCTTGGTGCATATTTCCTATGGGCTATTACTCTATAAATTGATTTATGACTATTTCTCAGTATGGTTGCCAAACGCTCGGAGCGGACAAGTTGCATTTTTGGTGATTCAATTTGTGATGGCATCCAGTGCATTTTATGAATTGATTGAATGGCTTATTGCAATTGGTATGGACCCGAAAGAAGCAGAGAACTATAACGGTCAGCAGGGCGATATCTGGGATGCCCATAAAGATATTGCGATTGCGACGTTTGGCGCAGGTGTGGCTTGGTTGATGACAGTTGTGAAACGGAAGTATGGTTGATTGAAGTTCAGGATCGTTTAGAATCCATCCTACCCACACTCACTGAAATAGCTGGAATAATTTTTATGATGAATACATTCAATTTTGCAAAAACATTCACGGTCACTGCAATGACCGCAAGCTGCTTAATGCTCGGCGCTTGTTCATCCGTTTCCCCGCAACAGCAGCAAATGACTGCACTTGCAGCATCAGGCGCGGCTGGCGCAGCGGTTGGTCATCGCTCTGGCGGTAGTCGTGGTGCAGCCATCGGCGCGGCAGTGGGTACTGGCCTCACCGGAACAGCAGCAGGTTATAATAATCGCTCTACAATCAATGCTGCGATTGGCAGCGGTGTCGGCGCGTATGTCGGCAGTGAAATGATTGGCGGTCCAGAAGGTGCGGCGTTAGGTGCGACTTTAGGCGGCAGTGTTGGTGCTTCTGTTGGTAATAATCAATAATAATTTGAGATGAAAAAACTTGTCTGATGTGCAAGTTTTTTCTTTTGTAGGATGGGTTTCAACCCATCAATGGCTTTTGATAACCTATCCTTATCAACAATAAAAGATACAAACATAGTCAGAAAATACCTACTTCTAAAAAAGGAATAACAATGAAAGACCTTGATGGACATAAGAAAATTTGTGTATTAATTGATGCTGACAACGCACAATACTCTAAGGTTAAATCAATACTTGAAGAAATATCAGCTCACGGACATATTGTTATTAAAAGAGCTTATGGCGATTGGTCAAGCGAATATCTCAAAAATTGGAAGCAATCCCTTAATGAGCTGGCAATTCAACCAATCCAGCAATTTGCATACACTACTGGCAAAAACTCTACTGATGCCTCAATGATTATTGATGCTATGGATTTACTATATTCACAAAAATTTGATGCTTTTGCGCTTGTATCAAGTGATAGCGATTTTACAAAGCTGGCATCTAGACTCAGAGAGTCTGAAATATTTGTTTTCGGAGTTGGACAGATGAAAACTCCTATAGCATTCCGAAATGCTTGCGATGATTTCATTTACACCGAAAATCTAGACTTAGCAACAGGCGAAGAAGATCTTCTTCAGAAAATTCATGCCATTAATAAACCGTCTGAACTTAAAAATATTGAAAAAGAATCCTCTCTGAAACCGTCTGATGACAATAAACTACCTGACCAAGCAATAAGTGCAAAAAAAACTTCTCAGAAGATTTCTATTGATAATGAAATGATTGATATTCTTAAACTTGTCCCACTTCTTAAAAAAGCTTGGGAGCAATTTCATGACGACGATGAGTGGGTAAATTTAGCATCTGTGGGAAGTTTCTTAAAAAGACTAAATCCAGATTTCGATCCTCGATCTTATGGGGTGACTAAGCTCCCAGAGGTTATTAGCCTACTTAAAGACCATTTTGAAATGAAAAAATATAAGGGCAAAGGCACTGTATATATTGTGGCGTACAAACCAAAACATATTATCTGATAGCACAAGCACGCGTAGGCTGAGAGCTTACCCCCAGCATTAAATCAGCCTGCAAAAAGCTGGGGTTAACCTCAGCCTATAACCAGTTCCAATTTCAACATCCTCAAAACAATATTCACCTCGTGAAAATCCCCTCAAAATTCACTATACTACCCACCAATTTTTTCACTTTTCGCATGGATTGCCATGAGCACCGCCACGACTCCTCAAAAAAGCCAAGCTATCTCCAATCTGACCTTTCAAGAACTCATTCTTGCCCTGCAAAATTACTGGGCAAATCAAGGCTGTGTCTTACTCCAGCCCTATGATCTCGAAATGGGCGCAGGGACGTTCCACACTGCAACGTTCCTCCGTGCGCTTGGCCCTGAAACGTGGAATGCCGCTTACGTGCAACCTTCACGCCGTCCAAAAGACGGACGTTATGGCGAAAACCCAAACCGCTTGCAGCATTACTATCAATTCCAAGTCGTGCTCAAACCAAATCCAGCCAATATCCAACAGCTCTATCTCGACTCGTTGAAAGCAATCGGCATCGACACGCTGACTCATGATATTCGCTTCGTCGAAGACAACTGGGAATCACCAACGCTGGGTGCGTGGGGCTTAGGTTGGGAAGTCTGGCTGAACGGCATGGAAGTCACTCAATTCACCTATTTTCAACAAGTTGGTGGCCTAGAATGCTATCCAGTCACCGGTGAAATCACCTATGGACTTGAGCGTCTAGCGATGTATTTGCAAGGTGTTGATTCAGTTTATGACTTAGTGTGGACACGCGGTCAATTCGGTACAGTCACTTATGGCGACGTTTTCCATCAAAACGAAGTGGAACAATCGACCTATAATTTTGAACATGCCAATGTCGAAAAAATGTTTGAACTGTTTGATTTCTATGAAAGTGAATCGAACCGTTTAATGGCTGCTGAATTGCCATTGCCAGCGTATGAAATGGTGATTAAAGCGTCGCATACCTTTAACTTGCTCGATGCTCGCGGTGCGATTTCGGTCACTGAACGTCAGCGTTATATTCTGCGTGTTCGCGGGCTCGCACGTGCGATTGCCCAAAGCTATGTCGACTCACGCGCCAAGCTCGGTTTCCCAATGGCTGAACCCGCACTCCGTGATGAAGTATTAGCAAAAATGGCAGCTGAAAAAGCACAAGAACAGGCACAACAGGATAAAGATGCAGCAAAAGCGGAGAAGTCGAAATGAGCCTACACACCGTATTATTTGAATTAGGCTGTGAAGAACTCCCGCCAAAAAGCTTAAAAACGTTGCGTGACGCATTGCTATCAGAAGTCACCACTCGCCTCGCCAGCGCTGGCTTGCCGTACGCAAAAATCAACGCCTACGCTGCACCGCGTCGCCTTGCGATTTTGATCGAAGACATCGCTGGTCATCAACCTGATCGCGTTGAAGAACGTCGTGGTCCTGCGGTTGCTGGCGCGTTCAAACCAGATGGCACACCGACTCCTGCGGCGATTGGTTTTGCTAAGGGCGCAGGCGTTGAAGTCTCTGACTTGATTCGCATTCCAACGGATAAAGGCGATTGGCTCGTTCATCGCAAGACCGTCACAGGTCAGTCGCTTGATGAGTTATTGCCAAGCCTTTTGCAAGAATCATTGAATGCATTACCAATCGCAAAACGTATGCGTTCTGCGGCAAGCCGTACTGAATTCGTGCGTCCTGTGCAATGGGTTGTCTTAATGAAAGACGCGCAAATCATTCCTGCGACGATTCAAGATTTTGTCAGCGGCAATTTGACCTACGGTCATCGCTTCCACGCGCCAGCAGCAATTGAGTTGAAATCAGCGAATGATTATCTCGGCGCACTTCGTGCTGCGTATGTCGTTGCGGATTTTGATGAGCGTCAGCAACTGATTGATGGACAAGTTGAAAAACTCGCAACTGAAGTCAATGCAATTGCACTCGTGCCAGCGGACTTACGCGATGAAGTTGCTGGTTTGGTAGAATGGCCAGTAGCGCTGCGTGCAACCTTTGAATCACGCTTCCTGCATGTGCCACAAGAAGCCCTGATTTCTACCATGCAAGACAATCAGAAATACTTCTGCTTGGTCGATGCCAATGACAAGCTGCAACCGTATTTCATTACCGTTTCGAATATCGAAAGCAAAGATCCAACGCAGATTATTTTGGGTAATGAAAAAGTAGTTCGCCCACGTCTCACCGACGCGGAGTTCTTCTTTAAACAAGATCAGAAACAGCCACTCGCGTCACGCCAAGAGAAACTGGCGAATCGTGTATTCCAAGCGAAGCTCGGAACAATTTGGGATAAAACTGAACGTATTGCTGCGCTCGCAAGCTACATCGCTACGCAAATTGGCGCGAACGTAGAACATACCGCCCAAGCTGCTAAATTGTCGAAATGTGACCTTGCTTCGGAAATGGTTGGTGAATTCCCTGAACTTCAAGGTATTGCAGGCAGTTATTATGCCGCGCTTGAAGGTGCGCCTTCGGACGTATCCGAAGCGATTCGTGAGCAATATTTACCTAAGTTCGCAGGTGATGTGTTGCCACAAACGTTGACTGGCGTGAGCATTGCGCTGGCTGATCGTTTAGATACGCTGGCAGGTATTTTTGGCATTAACCAACCCCCAACAGGTAATAAAGACCCGTTCGGTTTGCGCCGTGTTGCGATTGGGATTTTGCGGATTCTGATTGAAAAACGTTTGTCGTTAAGTCTCATTGATCTGGTTGAACACGCTGTAACTAACTACGGTGCAAAAATTGAAAACCCAGCGAAAACATTAACTGATGCGAATGCATTCTTACAAAGCCGTTATCGCTCAATGTACGAAGATCAAGGCATGCAAGTCGATGTGATTCTGGCGGTTCAAGCATTGAATCCAGTATCACCACTCGATTTCGATCAACGGATTCGTGCAGTTCAGCATTTCCGTGCATTGCCAGAAGCCACTGCGCTTGCAGCGGCGAATAAACGTGTGGCAAATATTCTAGCGAAAGAAACTGTGAGTGTTGGCGGCGTTGATGCTGCGCTACTCGTTGAACCTGCAGAAAAAGCCTTGTACGAGACATTGGAAACGCTTGAGCCACAAGTGCATCCATTATTGGCTAAATCTGACTACACACCTGCGTTGTCGCAGCTTGCAGCATTGCGTGCACCGATTGATGCCTTCTTTGAAAGTGTTATGGTGAATGCAGATGATGCAGCTTTGCGCTTGAATCGTTTGCGCTTGCTCACGCGTCTTCGCGCGCTGTTTTTGAGTGTGGCGGATGTGAGTTTGTTGCAGGGTTGACCTGTTAGCATTCCCAGAGTCCCTTTCCCTGCGGGGATGAGCGAGGATCAGCAAATGAGACGGGATCAGTGAAGCACTGCTTCACCCCGTCGTAAAGCTTTGCCCTCGCGCAAGACGAAGCGTCAGCGTAGAGTTAGGTTAAAGGGGCTTTTTTGATTTTATGCTGTCACGGCAAAGTCAAAAGCTCCCCTATCTAAATCTTTCCCCTTAGGGAAAGACTTCAAAGCTTTGGAACACTTCCAATGCTTGTCATGATTTCCTCAAGCACAGCCTCAATATTCAACAACACATCATTATTCCAAAAACGAATCACACGCAGTCCCAAACTTTGCAAATACAAAGTTCTTTGTTCATCATATTCCGCCTGATCAAGATGATGCGAGCCATCCAACTCCACGACCAAGTCATACTCATGACAATAAAAATCGACAAAACAGCTTCCGATTGGAGTCTGTCTGCGAAATTTAACACCGAGTTGATTAAAACGAATTTTCTGCCATAAAGCTTGTTCAGCATCTGTCATGTTTTTGCGTAGAAGCCTTGCTCGATTGGTTTTTATTGTTGTTTTCATAAATCAGATTTCAGAACATTAATAATAAGTTTTCCCAGAGTCCCTTTCCCTGAGGGGAAAGGCTAGGTTAGGGGGTTTTTTGATTTTATGAACGTCAAAAGCCCCCCTATCTAAATCTTTCCCCGCAGGGAAAGACTTCAAAGCGATACCGTTACTACCCCAAACGCTTCACAAACACCTTCGAATTACGCTGATAGTTATACATCGCTTGACGTGCCTCTGGCATATCATCGACTTCAGTCGGCTCAAAACCTTGCTCGATAAACCACAACGCCGTACGGGTGGTTAAGACATACAGATTTTTAATGCCTTTATTGCGTGCTTTCGCTTCCAAATAATCGAGCAACTCCGCGCCACGATTCGAGTTACGATAGCTCGGATGAAT
>CAYJUB010000047.1:0-2537 GCA_964373145.1 uncultured Moraxellaceae bacterium | reverse complement strand
TTTGCCAAACCCATCGACAGCAATGCTTCAATTTCCAAACGAATTGAACCGACTGCATCAAGCACACAACGTAAGGCTTCACGAGTCGTCACGCGTAAGCCATCATGAATCGGTGTTGTTAAACCATATTCAATCAAGTTTTCATCAATCTGCGGACGTGCGCCATGCACCAGAATCAATTGGATTCCAAGTGAATGCAACAATGCGATGTCATGGATAATATTACGAAAATTATCATGATTTACCGCTTCGCCACCAAACATCAAGACAAAGGTTTTTCCTCGATGCGCATTGATATACGGTGCAGAGTTACGGAACCAATGAACATAATTGTCGGTCATGGTATCTGGGGATAGAAAATCATCTGACATGGGAAAATCCTGCTGCAAACTGAACGCTTTAAAATGCATTAGCCGTGCTTTTTGAAATGGCTTGGTCTAATGCTGACTGCAAATGCTATAAGTCGATGTTAGCAGGAAAAAACCTTGCCGCACATCATTCTCACTGTAATCCATAGACTTATCACATCAATAAAACGTTATATTATCCCCACCTTATTCAATCCACATGACAATCCATGTCTACCATTCAACTTGTCGTCCGCCATTTTGCTGAAATCACGACAGCAGAGGAATCGCGCTTATTGGCATTATTGACGGCTGCGGACGAAGAAGGTATTGCGCGACATCCAGTATTACGACGAAATCAGCAATTAGCACGCGCTTGGCGACGTGAAATTCTCGCTCAAGCCTTGAATGTTGAACCCGAACAACTCGTCTTTGAAAAAGAAGCTCACGGTAAACCTTATTTAGCGGATCAAAATATTAACTTTAATATTTCGCACAGCCAAGAAGCTTTCGCAATGGTCTGGAGTTTGGATGACATTCCTCTCGGCATCGATATTGAGGATAAAAGTAAAAAGCGCAAAGAACAAACTTTGGCGGCGAGAACTTTTGACTCTGCCGAAATGGAGGCTTGGCAAAACCCTGAGTTATCACCGAATCAAGCACATGAACAATGGCTCAAAACATGGACGCGCAAAGAAGCTGTTTTAAAGGCGCATGGTCTTGGTATTAGATTAGATTTGAATACGCTGAATACAGAGAATGCCGACGAAACTCTTACTCATCCATTGCTGGGGGAATGGCGCTATCGGAGTTTTGTGCTGGATGAGCAGGTGTTGAGTGTGGCTTGGATGAAAAATGAAAAAGACGCGAAAATCATTCTAGGTGAATCAGAAACCTAAATAGCTCATTGAGCCTGTCGAAATGCGCGGCGTAATACAACTCATTCAAAAGCAAATCCTCCCCAACCCTCCTTTTTCTAAGGAGGGAGAAAGTTCCTCCCTTTGCAAAGGGAGGTTAGGAGGGATTTGCTTTTGAATTTCGAACATCACTAGATACTAAAACCAATACCTCACCCCGCCTCGCCCATCACGCAATAATACTCAATCAACTGCTTCAAATACCCCACCATAGGCTCAATATTAGCAATCGGAATATACTCATCAGGTTGATGCGCCTGCTCAATTCGACCCGGCCCTAGAATCACCGTGTCCATGCCCAATTGGCGGAAATAAGGTGCTTCTGTACCAAACGCAAGCGAACCAGCCGTATCACCTGTCAACTGCTCGATATACTGCACAAACGGCGAATTTGCTGGCGTTTCCGCAGAATGCGCACCCGGCGACGCTGGCTCATACAACAACGACACACCAAACTTTGGCGCAATATCCGCAATCAACTGACGAATTTCCTCGCGGATATCCTGCATTTTCATGCCCGGTAATGTACGCACATCGAATTGAAGTTCACACAAACCACAAATCCGATTCGGATTATCCCCACCATGAATACAACCCAAATTTAAAGTTGGATAAGGAATCTTAAAAATCGGCTGCTGAATCGCTTTTAAACCATCGCGATAACGAATGAGACGATTCATCACTTCGTTCATTGCATCCAGTGCATTGCTTCCCAAACTCGGATCACTGGAATGACCTGAATGCCCCGTCACCACAATCCGTTCAAGCATCACACCTTTGTGCAGACGCCCGGGTTTTAAATCCGTCGGCTCACCAATCAGCGCAAAACGACCTTTCACCCCTGCTTGAACCAGTGCCTTTGCACCTGCCATCGAGGTTTCTTCATCACAAGTCGCAATCACGATCAAAGGCGCTTTGAACTTTGCATTCGGTAAAGCACGCATCGCCTGCAAAATTAAGGCAAAGAAGCCCTTCATATCAGCAGTACCCAGCCCATACAAATTGCCATCTCGCTCTGTCACTGTAAACGGATCATCCGTCCACAACTCGCCATCGTAAGGCACGGTATCAGTATGACCAGCCAACACTAAACCGCCCGATAAATCAGATGCGCCATTCGATAACACTGCAATCAAATTCGCCTTTCCTTCCGCCACAGGCATGATTTCACAGCGAAATCCATAGTCGGTAAACCATGTTGCTAGCAGCTCAATGACGGGAAGATTCGATTGATCTTGTTTGGCGTTGGTGCAAGTGACACTCGGCTTTGCCA
>CAYJUB010000046.1:0-10339 GCA_964373145.1 uncultured Moraxellaceae bacterium | reverse complement strand
AAAACACTGAGAATGATGCGGACGGTCAGGTAATCAAATACCAGAAACGTACGATGGTATTGCCCTAAAAAATTAAACAGCCAAAGCAACATTAACGTGTCTCCGATACAGAATCTTTGATGGTGTGAATATGTAAAATAGAGTGTTCAAATGCTTGTGAATCTTGCTTGATTTCAGCTTCGATCGCACTGATCAGTGTTTCCATTTGAGTAAAACGTGACCCTTTGAATAAGATATTGATTTGATAAGGTGCTTGTTGGGTATGAGTTTGCAACCAGTTTTTAAGCGCAATCAGCAATTGATCTTTATTGTCGAAGGCTTGTGCATGGACAGAATCTGGTGCAATGTCTGCAACGGTATTCGGCGCATACTCACCCGCCGCGAAGATTGCATCAAGCGGCATTTTTGCCAGATCTGCACCTAAAGCACGATGTTCATCAGCAGCAGTGTCACCGAGTTCGCCAATATCACCCAAAACCAGCACTTTTGTTCCTGCTTGTTTGGTCAGTACTTGCGCTGCGGCACGGATCGAATGAGGGTTGGCGTTATACGTATCATCAATCAGCGTCAGTGTGCCGTTTGGCAACACATGTTGAATGAAGTTCAACCGACCTTTGGTGCCTTGCGCTTGACTTAAGCCTAATGCAATCGTTGCTAGAGGAATGTTCAGTGCGAGAGCAAATGCCGCTGCGGCCAACGCATTCTCAATGTTATGTGCGCCTGCAAAGGGCAGTTCAACATTCATCGCACCCTGTTTGGTATTTAACGTGAATTGGCTGGAAGTCGGTAAAATTTTAATGTCGGTGGCAAACACATCACTGTTGTGCTGGTCGCCGCCAAAACGAATGGTTTGAAAGTTACGCGCCGCCTGAGCAATCACTTCGGAAAAATCGCCTTGTGCAGGAACAATTGCAATTCCGTCGATTGCTAAACCTTGAAAAATCTCTGACTTGGCGCGTGCAATGCCTTCACGTCCGCCAAACTCGCCGACATGCGCCGTACCGATGTTCAACACGCCAGCGACTTTCGGTTTGACCATCGCGGTGGTGTAGGCAATTTCACCAATGTGATTTGCACCCAATTCCATGACGGCAAAACGATGTTGTGGCGTCAGTTCCAATAACATCATCGGGACGCCAAGATCATTATTCAGATTACCGCGCGTCACCAGCACTTCTGTGTCGCTGCTATGCGCACGTGCAATGCTGCCAATCATTTCTTTGGTTGTGGTTTTGCCACTGGAGCCAGTCAATGCAACCGTTTCGAGGTGTAAAAAACTCTGACGGCGCGCGGTCGCTAAGCGACCTAAAGCGAGGCGAGTATCATCCACCAGTAATTGCGGAATAGAAACATCGGGTACAAGGCGAGACACGATTGCCACGGTTGCACCATTTTTGGCCGCATCCGCAACGAAGTTGTGCGCGTCAAAACGCTCGCCAATCAACGCCAGAAACGCATCTTGTGGTTGAATGAGACGGGTGTTAGACATGATTCGAGCAATGGATAAATCATTGTGTGCTGGATGCCAAGTTCCGCTCGTTGCTTGCGCAAGTTCGGCTGCTGTCCAATGGGGCAAAGGCGTCAATGGCGCGGCTAATTCGGTCATGGAAATGATTCTGTAAAAAGTTTCTGTATGAATAAATAGAAATGGCACATTGCGCTCGATTGTCCTTGATTTGCAAGTGTTTGGCTAGTCTTCCATGATGTTTAAACCGTCAGTTAAATGCGCAGTCTGTCTGATTGACTCATGTATAAAATCATATCAAATTCGCATCAGTGGTTTTTGGGAGTGTTTGTAATGCGGCACGGGCTTGGGCTAACTCCACGGCATCATCAAACCAATGTCGAATGCCATCAATTTCTTGATAATTTTCATGACCTTTGCCAGCGAGAACAATTGCATCGCCAGCGTGGCTGTCATTGACCGCATTGCGTATCGCTTGTCTACGATCAGGTTCAATGCGAATTCTTTGCAACTCGGTTGTCGTTAAGTCCTGCAACATGTCGGCGATAATCGCGTCAGCCGATTCGGAGCGTGGATTGTCCGAGGTGACAATCAGTCGATCCGCGCCATCCAAAGCCGCACGGGTCATTAGCGGACGTTTGCCACGATCACGATCACCGCCGCAGCCAAAGACACACGTCAGTTGACCTTCTACATGCGGTCGTAAACTGGTCAATACTTGGGTCAATGCATCAGGGGTATGCGCATAATCGACGATCAATAATAACGTGTCATCCGCAATCACTTGCATACGTCCAGCCGCACCAATCAATTTCGGCACAGCCGCAACCACCTCGTCTAATGATAATCCCAACGCCAATGCGCCCGCGACTGCGGCCAACAAATTGGCAACATTAAAACGACCGAGCAATGGGCTGTTTAACGTCACGATGCCAAATGGGGTTTGGACGTCTAAGGTCGCACCATTTAAGGTAAATGCAGATTTTAAAACATGGAAATCAGCAACAGACTGCATGGAGTAACGCCAGACCACGATGTCATTTGGCAAATGCTCAAGCATGAGTTGGCTTGCAGGATCGTCGGCATTGACGATGGCGTATTTTAAATCAGGGAAATAGGTTGGATTAAACAGACGCGACTTCGCTTCAGCATATGCCTCAAACGTGCCGTGATAATCCAAATGATCGCGCGTCAGATTGGTGAAAATCGCCACTTCAATCGGCGTACCTGCCAAACGACCTTGTTCTAATCCATGCGAACTGGCTTCTAAACAAGCCAGTGTTGCACCTTGCTCAGCGTATTCATGCAATTTGTTTTGCAGATGCAAAGCATCCAATGTGGTATGCGTAGAAGGGGTGAGATGAGGCGCGATGCCGTTGCCCGTTGTTCCCAACACAGCACTGAGTTGACCAGCATGAGTCCAAATTTCAGCGAGTAATCGAGTGACGGTGGTTTTACCGTTGGTACCGGTGACAGCGGCAACGCGAGCGGTTTTTTCTAAGGGTTTAGTCAACTGATTAAAGCGCCGAGCAATGCCACCAATCCGTTGACGTAAATCAGCCAGATAGACAATTCGCTCATCATTAATAAAACCTAAAGCTCTTGTATCGACTTCTGATAAAACTAACGCCGCACCTTGAGCTAGGGCAGTTTGAATATACCCAGCCATTTTTGCATAGTGTTCTATTGGCGTTGATGTGGGTACTGTACCTTTCAAAGCAAAAAACAAAGAACCTGTTTTGATATGACGACTATCGATGGCTAAGGCTGTGATTTGCGTGTTCGCAATCGTTTGATCAAAGTTTTTAGATTGCTCACCCTTTACCAATCTCGCTTGATCTTCAAAGAAATCAACAAACTTCACGCCTTGTGATGAGGTGTGTTGCATGGTCGAAGAAGTCGGCGAATGAGTCATAGCAGTCCTTTATTTCTTAGTCGGTTCGAGTGGCTTATCCATCGGTACATTCATCAAGCGCAGCGATTCAGACATGATTTTCTGGAAAATTGGCGCAGCGACGAGACCACCATAATATTGACCGACAGGGTTCTCAACCACCACTGCAATCACGATACGTGGATGGCTGGCAGGCGCCATGCCGACAAACACACCGCGATATTGATTGGCGGAATAGCCGCGACCATCAGGATTCACTTTGTGTGCGGTTCCTGTTTTGCCTGCAACGCGATAACCTGCGATGGCGGCTTGTGGCGCAGTGCCCCCTTGCGAAGTCACGCCTTCCATCATGGTAATCACGCTGCCTGCAATTTTCTGATCAAACAAACGTTTAGCAGGCGGAGTGCCTGTCAATTTACGCAGCGTCACAGGATGCTCGACACCCCCAGAGGCAATGGTTGCATAGGCTTGCGCAAGCTGAATCAGACTCACGTTAATCGCGTAACCATAAGACATGGTTGCAACTTCAGCTTGATTCCATAGATTTTGTGGCAAGATTAAGCCGCGACTTTCCCCTGGAAATCCCAGCGTGGTTTTTTTGCTAAAGCCAATGCGCTGATAGAACAGCGGCAAGGTATCGTTCGGTAACGAGAGGGCAATCTTTGCCACGCCGACGTTACTCGATTTGACGATAATCCCTTTTAGGTCAATTAAGCCGTTATTGTGGTGGTCACGGATTCGATGATTGCCCACCACCATTGAACCAGGTGAGGTGTCGATTTGCGAATAGGGGTGATATTTCCCTGATTCGAGTGCGGCGACCATGGTCAGCGGCTTCATGGTTGAACCAGGTTCAAAGCTATCAATCACGGCGCGGTTACGCATCGCATCTTTATTGCTAAATCCATCGGGATCATTCGGGTTGTACGATGGCCAGCTGCTCATCGCGAGCACTTCGCCCGTTTCGACATCGAGTGCCACAGCCGTTGCTGAACGTGCATTATTAGCGATACCGCCTGCGGCGAGTTCACGATACATGATGTATTGAATGCGGCCATCAATACTGAGATTGATGTCTTCACCCGGACGATCCGCCTTGACTAAATCGACATCTTTGATGCGATTGCCTTGTTTGTCGTGGATGACGCGCATTTTGCCATCGACACCCATTAACGTGTCGTTGTACTGCGCTTCCAAGCCTTCGATGCCTTTGCCGGAACGATTAGTCAGTCCAAGCAACTGGGCATTCGGCTGGGCCTGTGGATAAAAACGCTGATAATCCGTTTGTTTATAAACCGATTGAAACTTCCGGCTTCTGACGATATCCGCATCTTCAGGGCGCATTTGTCTGCGCAGGAGTAAATAGCGTGACGTCGGTCTTTTTTTGATTTTGGCTCTGAGTTGGTTGGGATCAATACCGACCGCCAATGCTAGCGCATCCAAATCAAAGTTGGTTTTGGGTAATTTTCGTTTGAGTGATTTGCTGTTCGGATCTATCCGCAGCGCAGCAAGCGTTTCTTCCATTTCAGCTTTTTGCTGTAAATACTCTTTTGGGTCGATCCACAGTGTGGACAACGGCGTACTGATTGCCAAAGGCGTATCGTGACGATCCAAAATCATGCCGCGATGGGCAGGAATTCGATCAACACTCATCACCATCGCATCGGCTTTTGCTTTAAGAAATTGATGTTGAACGACTTGTAAATAAAAAGCACGAATCATTAAGACGCTAAAAATAGCAATCGTGATGACCCATAAAACCCGAAAACGCCAACCGTCACGTTGGACGGTGCCGCGCTGTGAAACGCCACTTTGTCGCTTGGCGGCACGTTTTGTTGGTGCGCTACTCATGGCTCATCTCCCGGCACCGTGGCAGGCAATGCGCCATCAATCGGAGCAATTTCCGCAGCAACACTAAATTGTGAGGTCGCCGTGAGATGCTTGTTGGGCATTTCTAAGGTCATCATTTGGTTGGCTGGCGGTGAGAACATATGCAAATAAATCACTGCACGGCTACCGATTTGCGAGGTTGCCCCAAAGGTTTGTTGCTCAATGAGTAAACGTCCCCATTCCACGTCCAGCTTATCGCGGTTTTGCTTGGCTTTTTGCAGCGTCTTGAATTCATCGCGTGTGGCATTGACTTGAAAGGCCACACTGAGAGCGCTACCGATCACCCCCGCGACTAAGACTGAAACGAGTACCGCATCAAACAGCGCAATGCGAAATGACGACGAACTGGCAGCCGCTTTTTTTTGCAGCACTGATTTTTGCATTACTGGTTTTTGCATAGTAGTGGGTGCTGAGCTAGACAAAGGACGGGAAGGACTATTCACTTTATTTTATCGCCTCAAAGGTGCGTTCGGCGACACGTAACCATGCACTTCGCGCGCGTGGGTTAGCATCTACTTCGGCATCGGATGGTGCAATACGAGCCACTTTTTTGAGTGTTTTAGTTTTACTAATCAATGGCATCGGCGTCCAGCTGTTGTTTTCAATGCTGGCATTGGCTTCATGCTGAATAAATTGCTTCACACGGCGATCTTCTAGCGAATGAAAGCTAATCACCGCAAGTCTTCCGCCAGCCACTAAACATTCCACCGATTGCGGTAAAAAGACATCTAAATCGGTCAGTTCACGGTTAATGGCAATGCGAATCGCTTGAAAGCTACGTGTCGCAGGATGTTTGTGCTTTTCCCACTTTGGGTGCGCGACTTTAACCACTTCGGCAAGTTCGGCGGTGGTTGACATCCGTCCTGCGAGTTTAATCGCGCGGGCAATGCGGCGGCTGTGACGTTCTTCGCCAAATTGATAGAGCACATCTGCGAGATCCGCTTCTTCAATTTCCATCAACCAATCGGCAGCGGTGACCCCTTTACTGTTGTCCATCCGCATGTCGAGCGGACCGTCATTCATAAAGCTAAAACCACGTTCCGCGACATCGAGTTGCGGCGAAGAAACGCCTAAATCCGCCATGATGCCATCGACATGATTGAAGCCATGATTCGCCAGTTGCAGTTTCAAATCAGCAAAGCTGGCGTGAATCATGATCAGACGGGAATCGTTTGCAGCGAGCGCTGCGCCGACCGCTTGTGCATCGGGATCTTTATCGAAGGCAAAGACACGACTGTCCGCATCTAATCGGGCTAATAATGCACGCGTATGCCCGCCGCGGCCAAACGTGGCATCGACATATACACCCGTGCTGCGACCTGCCAATAAAGCATCAATCGTTTCGTTGAGCAGGACTGATAAATGCGCGGACTGATGTTCGGCTGCTGTGTTTTCAGGTGAAGTGTTTGCCGTCATTGCCGTTATTGAAACATCGTCGGTCATGCGTTTGTCGTGCCTTTTGAAAAGATAGTTTTGTTCAGTGTGAACATGCTTTTATGTATCATGTTGCGAATCATAATGTCATATACTGACGTTTTGCAGCGTTACGCTAAAATATTTAGCACATGACAGTGCAATCTAGCATTATCGCAGCGAGAATGGGTGCGTCAAGAAAACTTAGTTAAAAATTGATTGCATCAGTAAAATAAAATGCAATAGCATGGCTCACTCAGCTTTTTACACCAATACGATCAGGTATGATGGTAGGTCGTGGAATGGCATTTTGGAAAGGACTCTTTTGTGACACGCCCAATAGCACTCATCGTAGATGATGAAGAAGACTTATTAATTCTGATGCGCATGACGCTTTTGCGCATGGGTATTGACGCCGAAACGGCAGGAACAATCGCTGATGCCCAAAAGTGGCTCAAACGTCAAAACTTTGATTTCTGTTTAACCGACCTGAATTTACCTGACGGCAGTGGTTTAACCCTCGTTTCCGACGTTGTTCGTGATTATCCGAGTATGCCAATTGCGGTGATCACGGCTTATGGCAGTATGGATGTCGCGATTGATGCACTGAAAAAAGGTGCATTTGATTTTGTCAGTAAACCGGTAGAACTTGCGCGCATTCGGACATTGGTCGAACGTGCGCTGCAAGTGAATGCCCCCTCTCCAGCGGCCAATGCCGAAGCCCAACTCAGTGAAAATTTGCTCATCGGCAAAGCGCCTGTGATGCAGGCCTTGCGCACGACATTGACCAAACTTGCGCGTTCGCAAGCCCCTGTTTATATCAGTGGTGAATCCGGCACAGGTAAGGAAGTCGTTGCGCGTTTAATTCACTTACTCAGTCCGCGCAGCAGCGGTGCGTTTATTCCCGTTAACTGTGGTGCGATTCCTGCAGAGTTGATGGAAAGCGAGTTTTTCGGCCACAAGAAAGGCAGTTTTACAGGCGCAAGCGAAGATAAGTTGGGCTTGTTTCAATCTGCACACGGCGGCACGTTGTTTTTGGATGAAGTGGCTGATTTACCTTTAACCATGCAAGTCAAACTGTTACGTGCTATTCAAGAGAAGAAAGTCCGTCCGATTGGTGCGCAAACTGAAGTGTCTGTGGATATTCGTTTGCTCAGTGCGACGCACAAGAACTTGCAAGCCCAAGTCAACGCTGGTGGTTTCCGCCAAGATTTGTTCTATCGGATCAATGTAATCGAAGTGCAAGTACCGCCACTGCGTGATCGCGGTGATGATATTTTGTTGTTGGCAAATACCTTTTTGCAACGCCTATGTACGGATTGGGGAATTACCCCGCCTGACCTGTCGAAAGCGGCGCAGCAGCAATTATTGACATATGCATTTCCTGGTAATGTTCGAGAGTTACAAAATACGCTTGAACGCGCATTGACGCTGTGTGATGACGGTGTGATTTTGCCTGAGCATTTAAAACTCAATGATGCGCATCATCTGGAGCATTCATTTGCCCAACAAGCGACGGATGTCCGTTCGCGTCTGAATGAGGCGTCAGGGATTCAGCATTCCAACCCATCGGTTGCCAACGCGCTCAATACAGTCCCTTCGCTGAAAAATCTGCCTGCCCAAGGTTTGGAAATTTACCTGCAAGAAATCGAACGCCATATTATTCAGCAAGCATTGGATGCCAGTTTGTGGAATCGCACTGCGGCAGCCAAAAAATTGGGCATGTCATTCCGTTCCTTACGCTATCGCTTGAAGAAATTGGGTTTAGGTGCAGATTTGGATGCGGATGAATCTGAAATTGAACAAGAAGGCGATGTCAAAGCAGCTGATTGATGCTTTGATATGGCTGAAATAAAAATGGCGACTATTCAATAGTCGCCATTTTTATTTCAAGCTGTGATTAATCAATGTTTTCCAAGCTATCCGTGTTGGCGGTGAGCGCAGGACGTGGTTTTGCTTGAGTCAATTTTTTTGTCCCCGGTGAGGGTTGTGAGGTTTGACTCGGTGCGGCTGAGCTGAGCGTTGATTTATTCGATTTACTGGTTGTGCCTTTAATGATTGTAGGCGTTGGAAGTGGCTCTGGCGCCAGTGTGACAAGCATGGCGTTGACGACTTTTAATAGCGCCGCATCTTGTGGATCAATGCTGTCACCGCTACTGCGAACGGGTTTTAATTCTGCGGAAGGAACGGCGACGTCTGGTGTGATGCCTGTGCCTTCAATCATGCGACCCTTCGGTGTGAAATAGCGTGATACGGTCATTTTGATCGCACGCCCTTGACCGATCGGCCAAATTTTTTGCACAGAACCTTTGCCGTAGCTGGTCGTGCCATACACCGTTGCACGCAAGTGATCACGAAGTGCGGCGGTTAAGACTTCGGCAGCTGATGCGGAATAATGATTGATCAGAATCGAGACTGGGATATTGGGATAGCGCTCAGGCGTGATCACGCGATAATATTTCTCAGGTTCACCGCGGCCTTGCGTGTACACAATCAGGCCATCCTTTAAGAAGAAATTTGCCACTTCAATTGCTGAACTGAGTAAACCACCCGGATTGTCGCGCAAATCCAAGACAATGCCTTTGAGTTTCCCCGTTTTGTACATTGGATCAAGTACGTCTGTGATCTGCGTGCCTGTCTGAGTTTGAAATGCGCGTAGTTGGATGGCGACGATTCCATTAGGCTGGACCAGTGCTTTGACCGCATTATCTTCAGGGATCGCGAGTAATACGCGAACATCACGCGCATGTTTTCCTGCTTGCATCACCGATAATTTGACCACGCTATTTCGCGGTCCACGCAGCAATTGTTCGATATCACCTTGGTTCAATAATTTGACACTCTTCCCGTCAATTTTCAGCAAAATGTCGCCGACCTGAATCCCTGCTTTGGCGGCAGGTGAGCCTTTCGGAACGTTGGTGATTTGCCATTGCGGAATATTTTGTGCGCCATTCGGGGTGGTTTTGTCGGTTGCTTGATCCGTGTTAGAGGCATCGATCACAATGACTTGCTGAATACCTAAACCCGTCTGACCGAGTTCACCATCGGTGAAATCAACAATGGCATCATAGGTTTGTGCATCGAGATAATCCGAATACGGATCGAGTTTATTGAGTAACCCACTGAGGGCATTATCAAATAACACATCATCGCTGACCGGTTCTACATAATTTTGACGGACTTTTTCATAGACATCGACAAAGCGACGCATGGCGTCAATTGGGAGTGGGGCTGCATCGACATTATTGGGATTCGTTGTCGGAGCGGCATCAACCGCAGGCAGTTCGGGCGCACTTTTGGTATTGTTGGTTGCGGCAATACTGCGTTGGGCAGCAATGCTTAGAATAATCACGGCCGCAAGCAGAGCAAGTGATTTTTTTGAAACGAGTGTTTTGCTAAGAATCTGGCGAGCAGTCCATTTTGGTAGCAATGGTTGGGATAAATCCGTTGTGGCAAGCCCAGTTTTCATAACGCGGGTCTTCATAGCTATCGTCTTGATAAAACCAGTCTTAACCAACAAAGCCATGTGCAGCACTCATACGAAGATGAAAAGGGATGTGATGCTTATTCGCTTGCCAGCACCACATCATCCAACGCAATTTAACACCTACACTTGTATCAACAGCAACGTTTAACCAGCAGCATTCACCAGTAATGTACGCCCAGTCATTTCGGCA
>CAYJUB010000045.1:6756-10357 GCA_964373145.1 uncultured Moraxellaceae bacterium | reverse complement strand
TTAAGAGAGCATTGCAGACGGTGCAGATTGCACGCCATCCAAATCGTCCACAGTTTTTGGATTATATCTCGGCGTTATTCACTGAGTTTGATGCGCTGCACGGTGATCGTGCGTTTGGCGATGATCACGCGTTGATTGGCGGTTTGGCGCGATTTAATGGTCGTCCTGTGGTCGTTGTCGGTCAGCATCGCGGTCGGACAACGTCTGAACGGATTCATCATAATTTCGGCATGACCAATCCTGAAGGATATCGCAAGGCAATGCGGTTGTTTGAAATGGCGGAACGTTTTGGTCTGCCGGTGCTGAATTTCATTGATACGATGGGTGCATATCCCGGCGTGGGCGCAGAGCAACGCGGTCAGGCTGAAGCGATTGCCCGTTGTTTAGCGGTGTTATCCACACTGAAAGTACCCGTGATTGCGACGGTCATTGGTGAAGGCGGTTCTGGTGGTGCGCTG
The DNA here is from genome assembly GCA_964373145.1 of uncultured Moraxellaceae bacterium. Lineage (GTDB taxonomy): Bacteria > Pseudomonadota > Gammaproteobacteria > Pseudomonadales > Moraxellaceae > Aquirhabdus. Next base: position 9,899 of record CAYJUB010000045.1, on the reverse strand, counting down.
GCGATTGGTGTGGCGGACAAAGTTTTTATGTTGGAAAACAGCATGTATTCGGTGATTTCACCAGAAGGCTGTGCCTCGATTTTGTGGAAAACCAATGCGCAGGCCGAGCGTGCCAGTGAAGCGTTGGGCTTAACCGCAGATAAATTGTATCAATTAGGCTTGATTGACCAAATTATTTCCGAGGGTGATGGCGCGCATTTGACACCACAAGTCACCGTGGAAGCGTTACGCAATGCGTTAACCGCTGAACTGGATGTGTTACGGACGTTGCCGATGGATACCTTGATCGAAGCGCGTTATCAGCGCCTCATGAAGTTTGGCAGTCACACGCCTGCTTTACCATTAACGGAATGAGTTTTGAAACAGACTAAAGTCCAATCGATTGAAAAACAGATTAAGGAAACGCTGAAACGGTTTGCGCCGAATCAGCGTTTTTTGTTGGGCTGTAGTGGGGGTTTGGATTCATGGGTTTTGTTGGTGGCTTTGCATCGTATTTTTGCCGCAAGCGATCAGCAGTTTCAGTTGCGGGTTGTGCATATCGATCATGATTTACAAGCGCCATCCTGTGAGTGGGCAAAGCAAGTCGTTGCGCAATGTGAAGCATTAAACATTGATGTCATTGTCAAAAAAGTCAAAGTTGCCGCAGGTAATCTCGAGAATGAAGCACGCAATGCGCGTTATGCAGCATTTCGACAAGTCATTTCACCTGATGAAGTCCTAGTGTTGGCTCATCATCAACAAGATCAAGCTGAAACGGTGCTGATGCGTTTGCTGAGTGGTAGTGGCGTCAGTGGTTTGGCGGCGATGCGCGAAGTGCAAACTCAAAATGACCTCACGATTTTTCGCCCACTGTTGAAGACGTCGCGCGATGAAATTAACCAATATGGGCTCAATCACCAACTCCAGTGGGTCGATGATCCTGCCAATCATGATCTGAGTTTTGATCGTGTCGTCATGCGCGAGAAGCTGTGGCCGTTGTTGGCATCGCATTGGGATGGTTTTGAAGCGGCAATAGCGCGGACTGCGGGTTTGATGGCGGATGCGGAATCCGTTCTGAAAGAGCAAGGTGAAATTGATCTTGCGGCAACGCAAAACTCGGATGGGTCGCTGAATATTCCTGCGGTATTGGCATTAAGCGATGCGCGAGTGCGCTGGTTGTTAGCCCGTTGGATGCAGGGCGATGCGCGTTATGCGCCGCCACTGAGTCGTGTCGAAGCCGTTCGTGAGATAATGACAGCTCGCATTGATTCAACCCCGCAAGTGATTTGGCAGGCTGATCCAAGTGGGGATTGCAATTTTCAATTTCGTCGCTATCAAGATCAGTTATACCGCTTGCCGCTTGAGTTACCGATTGCGGATACGCAAACAATGGTCTTTTCAATGTCGCAAACTTTGGGTTTAGCCACAGGTCATTGGCATGTGGCTGAAATGGAACAGGGTTTGCCATTATCAGGGCTCGGTCAGGAATTGCGGCTGCGACCAAGACGTGAAGGTGAGTTATTACATTTATATGGTCGAGTCGGGCATTGGCCGCTTAAAAAGCTGTTACAGTCCTTGCGTTTGCCAACGTGGCAGCGGGAACAAGTACAAATTTTAGAAACATTAGATGGGCAACCATTGGCTTTGCTGAGTAGCGCAGGGTTTTGGGTGACAGCGCAAGCCGTCGAGTCTGTTGGCTGGGGCTTGTTGCAAGACTGAGTGTACATGAATGAAAATGTTAAAGATGAACGCGAGAAATATCCTCAATCTCGCCAATCCTGCGTCGCTGCGCCATGTGTTTGGCGGCTTAATGATCAGTCCCGTGACACAAGTCGATTGGTATAAGCCATTAACAGTCGTCAAAGGCAGTACGCATCCCGTAGAACTGACATTGCACTCAGAGAGTCCTGTGTCCGATCATGTGCTCAATGAAGTGGGCAACTATCTGTGGGCACATCAAACACGTGTTTTTTTAGTGATGCACAACGGTCAGTTGGTGCATCGGCAATATCGAAAATTTAAGAAAACCGATACGTTTAATTCGATGTCGATGGTCAAGACTTTACTTGCGATGGCGGTGGGTATTGCGATTGATCATGGGTTGATTGGTAGCGTCCATGACGCGGCAGTGCAGTATTTGCCTGAATTTCAAAAAGATGAGCGTCGGCATATCACGGTCGAAAATTTATTGACCATGCAGTCAGGCCTCAGAAGCGATACCTTAATTGGTTTGGGTGATTTGCCAAGCATTATTCCATTGTATTATGGAACAGATGTTGAGCGGCAGGCGTTTACTTTACCGTCGGTTCGTCCTGCTGGGACTTATTTTGAATACAATAATTATAATTCCCACTTGCTTGGAATTATCCTAGAGCGCGCAGCAAAAATGCCGCTGGCGGATTTCTTTTCGAAATACATTTTGCAGCCGTTGGATTGCCATGATGCGGCGCTGTGGTTGGATCGCGAAGGTGGGAAAGCGCGCGCCTTTGCGGCGATGTTTGCCCAACCTGAAGATTGGTTGCGGATTGGTCAGTTGTTTTTGACTGAAGGTCGTTATACGTCGGCGAGCGGTGAAGTGCGACAAATTGTATCGAATGCATGGTTAAAGCAAATGGTGACCCCAAGTAATACGCTGGAGCGTGGACTACATGGTGGTGCTGCTGATTATGGTTTTTATGGTTATCAAATTTGGCTGAAAGCAAAAGATAAAGGACTCATTCCAGGGGTACCTTGGTTCGAGTCTTTGCCTGCAAAACATGCTCATGATGATGAGACGGCTTTTTATTTTGAAGGCTTAAAAGGGCAGTATCTGTTTGTGAGCCCAAAACACAATCTCGTCGCACTGCGAGTTGGAGAAGCCATTTCTCGTAAAACGTGGGATGGCAGTTATATGTTGAATGCTTTAACGCGCGCCATGAATGCGAGCGAGTGACCATGCAATGGCGATGATTGCTGACATGGTTTGGTAAACTATCTCTGATAGAGTGATGTGGGCTTTGCGCTTCGTTTGGTTGAAGCGCGTGAGATTTTTAATATTGATCAATCGATTGATCATGATGCGGATACAGTAATATGAGCGTACAACACCCAAAAAATTCAACTCAATCATCAAAAATCGTTGCGTTCATTGGTGGTGGTAATATGGCGCAAGCGTTGATCGGCGG
>CAYJUB010000045.1:0-6746 GCA_964373145.1 uncultured Moraxellaceae bacterium | reverse complement strand
CGCTGAAGGCACGCCAGCTACCACGATTAATGTTGCTGAGCCCGTTGCCGAATTGCGTGAATTGCTCGCTGTGCGCGGTGTGAATGTGTATGCCTCGGCGACTGAAGCGGCGATGGATGCCGATGTCATTGTGTTAGCCGTCAAACCACAAATTATCCAAACCGTGTTGTCTGAACTTGCGCCGTATGTGGCAAAAAAATTAGTGATTTCGATTGCGGCTGGCGTGACTGTTGCAACGTTATCCAAGGGTTTGGCCGGTCATAATCGTATTGTGCGTGCAATGCCGAATACGCCCGCACTCGTGCAAACGGGCGCAACGGGTCTGTTTGCCGCTGCCATCGTCGATCAAGATGACCGTGATCATGCGACCAATATTTTAAGCGCAGCGGGCTTGGTGCTGTGGGTCGGCGATGAATCGCTAATGCACGCCGTGACTGCGGTGTCAGGTTCTGGCCCTGCGTATTTCTTTTATCTGATGGAAGCGATGATTAAGGCAGGGATAGAGCAAGGTTTGGATGAAAAGACTGCGAAAGCATTGACGTTGCAAACTGCGCTCGGTGCTGCGCAAATGGCGATCATTAGCGGTGATAATCCAACCAAGTTACGCACCAATGTCACTTCGCCAAATGGCACGACTGCCGCGGCAATTGAGCATTTAGATGCGCAGCAAGTCAGTCAGCATATTGTCGATGCGTTATCGGCTGCAGGCCAGCGTAGTATCGTGTTATCGGCGAGTTAAGTTGAAGCGCAAAGACACATTTTTATAGATTTTAAATATTAAGCATGAGGTAGCGTTGGCATGGATTCGTTGATTCCACAGATTTTTAACATCGTCACTGGCGTAGCAATGTTGTTGTTATTTCTGCGTTTTATGATGCAGTTGACCCAAGCCGATCCGTATAACCCGATTGTGATGTCAACGGTTCAAGCCACGCACATTGTCGATGTTTTTAAGCGAATATTGCCGACGGTCGGTCAAGGTAGAATCAACCTTGCTGCCATTGGTTTAATGGTGTTGGTCCGCTTGATTGATTTAGCGGGTAATAACCTCCTCAGTGGTGGCATGAATTTGGGGCCTGATGCGTTGTTGTTGCAATTGGTGTTCGGCCTGCTCGATGATTTCTTGATGATGTGTAAGGTATTGATATACGTATCAATCGTTTCTAGTCTGATTATGATGTTCACCCAAACGCATACGCCGATTATTATGCTTGCCATGCAAATGACTGAGCCACTTTATGCGCCATTTAGACGGTTTATGCCTGATTTGGGACCGATTGATCTGTCGCCGATTGTGGCGTTGTTGGCAATTTTTATTACCCGTGAGATGTTGACCTTAGCGCATGGTGTGTTGGCGCAAGGCTTAATGTAATTTCGCTATGTTGACGACTCATCGTTGGTGCACGTTGAATGATGAAAAACGATGAGTCCCTGCCTGTGCAACTGACCTTATATATCAAGGTTGAACCTGCAGCCAAAAAAACTGAGATTGTTGGATTTGAAACGTTGGCGCATCCTGCATCAGGAGCCCCAACGCCCATGCTCAAGGTGCGCCTCGCTGCACCGCCAGTGGATGGCAAAGCTAATCAAGCCTTGTGTGCCTTCTTTGCAAAACTGTGTGATGTGCCGATTCGGAGTGTGACTTTGCTCAGCGGTGAAACATCGAAAATTAAGCGGATTCAGATTGAGAGACCGAAAGTCATTCCCTTAATTTTGCAGTGTTGAAGCATTATTTGCATTAAAAAGCTGTTGCCGATCATCTGAATGGGCAACAGCTTTTTTTGGTCATGAACTTGCTTCTTGGTCTGGTTTTATTTCAGTTATTCTTGCGATGTAAAACAATTCAACGGACAAAGTGTGAAGCGCCACGTTTTGCGCCAATGCGCGGATAGCCCAAGATGTGGGTAATCTGTTGAGTTGCAGTTGTTATTTTAGCTTGAGCCGTTACAGAATTCTGATAGGACAGTGTGACGAGAATTAAATAATGAATAAAAATCATCTTTTTTCATGGTAGGATGAATTAAATTTATGTTAATGGTTTTGCATGTCGTTAATGCAACCAAAATTTCGATCGTTGAAGGTGATTAATATGTTAGAGATTCGTCATTTAAAGACGTTACATGCCTTGCGCGAAGAGGGCTCGTTGGCCGCTGCGGCAGAGCATCTACACCTGACGCCATCGGCATTGTCACACCAACTTAAAGAATTAGAGCAATGGCTGTCATTGTCATTACTCAGTCGGAAGACCAAGCCCTTGCAGTTTTCTGCGGCTGGACAGCGTTTGTTGCAATTAGCCGATCAAGTATTGCCTTTAGTGCAGAATGCACGCAGTGAGTTGGTGCGTTTAGCCCACGGTCAAACGGGACGCTTATTATTAGCATCGGAATGCCATAGTTGTTTTGATTGGTTGATGCCTGTGCTGAATCGTTATCGCCAAGATTTTCCTGATGTAGATTTAGATTTCGCCAGTGGCTTTGAGCCAGCGCCTCATACTCAGTTGCAGCAAGGTGAGATTGATTTATTAGTCACCACGGATTGTTTACCGGTCAAAGGGATTCAATATCATCGCTTGTTCGATTATGAGTCGCGCTTGGTGCTGGCACCGTCACATCCATTGGCCGTATTGGAGATGATTAGCGCGGAAGATGTCGCTGCACAGACATTGATTGCCTATCCTGTAGAGCCTACGCGTTTAGATATTGTTGCGGGGTTTCTCACACCACACGGATTGCAGCCAGCCAAACTGAGAACCACGGAATTGACACCGATGCTGATTCAATTGGTGGCGAGTGGGCGCGGTGTTGCCGCGTTGCCTGATTGGGTGGTCAGAGATTATGAGCAAAAAGGCTGGGTCGTCAGCCGACGTTTGATTGTTCAGAACAGCAATTCTGCGATGACCAATCCGGGTTTGCGCCGTACGCTTTATGCTGCGGTACGTCAGACGGATGAAGAGCTGGGCTATATGCAGGGCTTTTTGCAATTATTGATCCGCATGACTCAAGGGCGCAAGTGACGTTTTTTGTCATAAATTGCCTTGTTGAGAATTACTCATATGTGTGAAAAAGGTTTTTTTTATAAAAATCATGTGATTTTTTGGCATATAATTGCCAACTATGTCACAAGTGCTGTATTTTTTTGGGTTTTGATAATCGCCATGTAGTTGCGTGACTTTCACGGCAGCGCTACACTGTTTGACAGCAGCAGCATGGATAGTGTGCTCAGATCATTCTGACTCATGGATGGTCACGTGGTCATATATAGGGGCGATCAGATGATCGACAAGCGGTATCATGTATTTATCAGTTCGTCTGGCGCGGATATGCAGCCTGAACGTTCTGTACTCGCGCAAACTTTAGCCAGTCTTGGTTTTTTCTCTTGGGGGTTGGAGGCGCGAACGCCGCTGACCACCGCTTTTGCACGTCGTCAGATTGATGATTGTGACTACTTTGTTATATTGCTCGGTTCTCGTTACGGTGACTTGTCTGCATCGGGCGTGAGCTATGTTCATTTAGAATATATTTATGCCATCACCAAGCAAAAACCGGTCTTGGTGATCTTGCATGAGTCACCAGAAAGTCGTGCACCAGAATTACAAGAACCGTCCAAAGACGGTCAGCGCAAGTTTGAGGATTTCCGTCGCCAGTTACAGCGTGAGCGCGATATGGTGGTCACATTCCGTGAAGCCAAAGAGCTAGAAGTCATATTGCGGCATGCGATGCCGCAGCTGACGCAGCGTTATCCTGCACTGGGTTGGGTTCGTCCTAGCGATGCACCGATGAAAGCATTGCAACTTGAAAATGAAAAACTCAAGGAAAAAGTCGCGCATTTGACCAGTCTTGGTAAAACGCGTGTCTCAGCAAATTCGAAAGTGCCATCACAGCATGTGGCATCGATTGAGGATGAGTCTTCGCAACTCGAAGTGCCTGTGGTGAGAGGCGATGAAGTGATTTCATTTGATTACCGCGTTCATGCCTATCAAGACGGCAACTTCCGTGAGTTGCGTCCAAAGCGGAAGATGACGTGGAACGAAATCTTGCTAGCGGTTGGACCTGGTTTCCGCCCAGCGGCACCCGAGGATACATTTGCGCGACTGCTGAATGACCATTTGAACGTTTCTGCACTGGGTGATGTGCATGAAGTCATGCCTCGTGCCCATGCGACTGCACGTTGCCAGATCAATGTTCGCGCGTTGCACGCGATCAAAGTTCAACTGAAAAATAATCATTGGATTGTGCCGATCGGACGTGATGAGCGGCATCATATTCTGTGGGGATTGTCTTCAGTCGGGGAGTCTCATTTGAACGCATTGATGAAGCATCAACGTTTAGAGGCAGGTTCATGATGGTGGGCGAGATCAGTTGTAGATCTACTTTATCGAGCATCTCGTCACCATGAACCATCACTCCTCCGAGCATGTTCCTGAGCAGGTTGTGTCGTTGAAAAAAGCAGTGCTTTTGGTCAACTTGGGTACGCCTGATCAGCCGACACCTCAAGCGGTAGGTCGGTTCTTACGCGAATTTCTCTCTGATCAACGCGTCATTGAGATTCCACGGATACTGTGGCAGGTCATTCTTAATCTCTTGGTCATTCCTTTGCGTGCTAAGCGCGTTGCGCATGCCTATGAATCTATCTGGGCAAACGGCGATTCGCCAATGCGGACGATATTGACTGGCCAAGCAGCGGCACTCTCTGTCCGATTGGCTGAGCTTGGTTATGCGGAGGTCGACGTTTTGCCGGTCATGACCTACGGCAATCCTTCAATTTCGACGGCATTAGATCGTTTGCATAACAGTGGCGTTGAGCAGATTGTGGTTTTGCCTTTATTTCCACAGTATTCTGCGACTTCTACGGGTGCAGTGTACGATGTGGTCAGTCGCTGGTTGCAGGCGCAGCGCAATTTGCCGTCCATGACCTTGATTAAAGATTATTTCGCACATCCTATTTTGATTCAAGCTCTCGCGGACAGTGTTCGCCGTTATCAAGCCATTCATGGTCAGCCTGAAAAATTACTCATGTCGTTTCATGGCATTCCACAGCCCTATGCCGATCGTGGCGATCCTTATCCTGTGCGGTGTCATGCGACAGCGAAATTGTTGGCTCAGTCTTTAGGTTTGTCTGACGATGCGTGGGCGATCAGCTTTCAGTCGCGCTTTGGTCGCCAAGAGTGGGTGAAGCCCTATACCAATGTCCTCTTGGCTGAATGGGCAAGTGCAGGCGTGAAATCGGTGCAAGTGATCAGTCCTGCATTTTCAGCCGATTGTTTGGAGACCTTGGAGGAGTTGGCCGTTGAGAATCGCCAAACTTTCCTTGAGGCTGGCGGTCAAACCTATGGGTATATTCCTGCACTGAATGAGGATGCTTTGCACATTGAAATGATGGCGAGTCTGGTGAAGTCATCGCTCTGAAGTCTTATACACTGCTACACAAATCTGAGAAGTCTTGAAAAGCGCTTCCATGAAATTAAGTATTACTGCAACAGCAAGATAAAATCCTCGCCAACCCTCCTTTTTCTAAGGAGGGAGAAGTTCCTCCCTTTGAAAAAGCTATGTTCTGGTTAATAGTTGAAATTGAAAAAGAGCTTAATGCTCGTCTCCTTCCCCCTCAGGGGAAGACTTCAAAGCAAAAACGCTAGAAAATCCGTTTCAACTACTAATGCAGACATAGCCTTTGAAAAAAGGGAGGTTAGGAGGGATTTGCTTTTGGTCTAAATGGCTAAGCAGTTTGTTCCAGTTTTGGCAGCGGTGTCACCGTCGTTTGGGTGCGATAACGTAAAAACCCATCGACAAAGCCCAATAACTCGCCTGATGTAAATGCAGTCCATTGTTCATTGTCCGTTAATGGCTCGGTCGCAATGACCGCCACACGATCATCTGGGGTCGTGTATTGACTGAAATCGATATCGACATCCATATCAATCAAATGCGCCTGACTAAATGGCCATGCACGGACTAACCAGTGTAGGTTAGTCGTTGCATAGGCAAACAAGGCTTGACCATTCGATAGAATAAAGTTGAATGTGCCATGTGCCGCAATGGTGGGTGCCATTTCGGCAAGTGCATCGAGAATCTGGGGTGTGGTGGGTTCGGTGTAGCTGAAACGGCTACGTAAACCTTGTAGTAGTGCGCAGTACGCGCGCTCACTGTCGGTGGTGCCAACGGGTAAGTAGCTGCCATCCAGTGTAGGGTGATAATTTTCTAGATTACCGTTATGGGCAAAAATCCAATGTCGTCCCCATAGCTCACGCATAAACGGATGGCTATTCTCAAGCTCGATTTTTCCTTGTGTCGCTTTGCGAATGTGGGCAATCACATTTTTGGATTTAATCGGATGTGTGCGTAAACAGTTCGCAATCGGTGAATCAACCGCAGATTGGCTCTCGACAAATAAGCGACATGCTTTATTTTCAAAAAAAGCAATGCCCCAACCATCTGAGTGGTCAGAAGTGACGCCAGCGCGCTGAGTAAACCCTTTAAATGAAAAGGTAATGTCGGTCGGGGTCGCACAGTTCATGCCGAGTAATTGGCACATGTCGAGATCTAAACTCCTTACTGTTGAGCTGTTGAAAGTAATGCCAAGAATCAGTGAGGCACTTTGCAATAGAATATATAGGCCATTGATATCCAGTATAACGGATACAATGCGTCATTAAGCGAGATTTTGTCAATATTTAAGCGCTAAACGCAACGATGCTGTTCAGAAAAGCTTTGCATAAAAACTGACTAAAAGAAGGGGTTTACGATCCGCTT
>CAYJUB010000044.1:0-10444 GCA_964373145.1 uncultured Moraxellaceae bacterium | reverse complement strand
TGTATAAATATATGTTTCATATGAATTTATACCACTTTCAGAAATATTAAAAACCGTCAAAATGTTAACAAAATAATCCAATTAATCAAAAACTTAAATTTCATAAACCGAAAGACTTTTCAGTCATTTTGGTCAATTAAATTCAGCGACTTTATATCGAGGTCACGCTAAAAGAGCATCCAAATCAACCAGCCGAATATTTCTCTACTAATCGAGTAATCGCTTTCAAAGCATCCTTAAACGAAATAACCTCACTCGCAAACGAAACCTGGCGCACAAAGTTATCGTATTCCTGCTCCCATAACGAGTCGCTATTTAGGATTGATAACATCATCTCGAAGCGAGCGGATGGTTCAGCAGGTACATCTCCACGCGAGCTATCAACAATCGCTTTAGCATGTAGTAAAGCTCCAAAATCTGGATAATCATTGACCATCTGTTCCAATGCCGCGAGATCATGCAAATGCCTAACTATCGTCGGATCGTCTTTCTCATTCTGGCGATCTCGAACACAAGTACGCCACGCCAGCGCGCTCAATTTATCAGCGGCAGTTTCTACTGGATTGATGCAGGCAAATGCAGCAACTTCACTAGGCATGTTCATCGCTTGAGCGACAAATGACTGTAATGGTCGTTGAATTGGAGGTAGCGTTGGCGTATCAAAGGTCATTTCCACCTGTAGATGTGGACGTAATCCTCCTCCTTGAGGAAATTCACTTTGATAATTGAAGCTGAATGAGAAAAACTTGCTGTCGTTCCCGACGATTGTCTTTTCATTAATGACCACAAAACCAGCACTCTCTAATGCTGTGACAATCATCTTACGATAAGCACTTCTGACTGGTCGTGTTGTCCCTTCCGGTACAGTAATTTTAAAATCAATATCCTCAGAAAACCTATCAATGAGTTGCCAACCTTTAGAAAGAGAGGTTCCTCCTGAAAATGCTGGTTGAGCAACACCGTGATCTAACCCAGCCAATACGCTTAAAGCACGAACAACATGCCAATCTTTTTCTATTAAGCTTGGATTGGTACCGAGTTCGTTGGCAACGGCTTGTACAATAGTAAGGTCAAGCACGCTCAAAGCTCAACTGAATGCCGTTATAACTCAATTTACGGCGTAACCGTCCCTCAATGCCAATCACACGACCGGTTGGAACTTGGGTCGTTTTTCCCGAGTTGTAATCTTGTTCTAATCGTGTTGGCACGGTTTTAATACCTAGACGCTGTACTGCTTCAACCATCGTAGCAATGCCTTTCGGTGGCATAGGCTTACCACTGATTGGGCTTTTTACCGTGCGGGTATAAATACCATAGCCGAGCTTAATGAGCGTGCCTTTGCGCACAAGATCACGCAGCACGCGACCTACTTGGTCATATCCACCTAAGTCATTAAAGTCTGAACGAAGACATACATCACTACGCTTACGCGCAATACGTACAGTCATTCGAGCTTCTATGGTTTCTACTTTCATATTGATTTTCAGGGATAGCCAACATACGACATTATCACGCAAATTTACTCTTAAATGCAAATAGTTATAGTAAAGTATTAAAAAAATGTATTGTTAGAATTGGTTGATTCGCGTGTTGCATTTGAGCAACTTTAATGCAAATAACCTCCACTATTTATTACAGATTCAAACTCAAAATATACTGTTACACTTAGCTTCTATATTTTTTGATATATTACAGAATCTTGCGCTTTTACTTTAAATAAATGTCAGCAATACTATAAGGCAAGACCAATTATAAATTAAGAACTTATAAGTTAGGATATGAGCTACCAAGTTCACGCTAGAAGCAATACAACATAGAAAAATGGAATCTGTTTATTAGGGCATATGGTTTGATATGGAATTAACTAGAATGCCAAAGCAATATCAATTGCTACATGCACTATCAAAAAGTTTGTTTCTTGACGCTGAATTCAAATGTGTAGTAGTAATCTCAAAAACTCCTTATCTAACAGCACTTATCGCTTGCCATGGAGCAAAAAAAGAAATCCTTCCACCATATGACCATGGAACCTGTCTTTTACTTCCCAAGAGCGGTTGTAGCAATACATACGTCCATGCTGTGATAGATAAAATAGAAACTATTGGTGATCAAAACTGTTACTGGTATAGAGATCGCAAAGTACGCTCAAATTCAGTTTGTGACCCCGGTATCGCAGCAAAACCTTGTTCAGAGATTGAACAACACGGGAAAGTATTCCCCCACAAAACACCTGAAGATTGGCTAGGTAAGCACGATATTTCATCAGATGATTTACATCGCCTAGCTAACTCAGCATTTCCTGCACTTATAGGTCATGATTCAAAAGCAAAAGTTGATTATTGGAAGAAAGTTCCGTTAGGAATAGAATCTAACCATCAGTTAACAATGGAAAATATTCTAGATTTATCTAGCCAAAGTAGTACATTTTCTAACTTAAATACCTACTCTCCTAGAAGCCTTGATCCTAAAAGATATGAGAACCAGATTTGGGTCAACGCAGTACCAGACACTATTGAAACAGGTCGTTTTCTAATCATACTATCCCCCACCCATAGCAATAGCAGGTTCATGGATTTAATAGATCAAGTTAATAATACTTATGCAAATAACAGACTTTCTCCCGTGGAACATCAGAATATTCCACCTCATTTAACTGAGCTAGGTATTACAAATAGAGCTTTACTCGTTACAACTTTAATGAGAGAGTCAATTAAATGAACTTATATTTCCCAAATTTTGAAGATACAACAATAATTTCAATACCCTACAAGTACGACCCTTTAACACTCTTCATTAATTCAATTCGACATTTAAAGACCACTTCTAGTGGTGAATCCCAAATTTCTATTGTATTAAATCAATGCGACTTATTATTAAAAAAATTTATATCTGCAAAAGAAATTTTTAACGAAGACTCCACTAAGACAAGAGATACGTGCATGACTCTTAGGTCGTATCGGCCTGAAATTAGCAATACAGCCAAGACAATTTTCAACTCAATAAAATTTATTAATATCAACACCATAATCCAAGAATGTTTAGAGCATTTGATATTAAATAATTCAGACAATAGATACGGACTATTAGTTGAATCGACCCATCAATGGGATTTCATTCACTCTCTACTTCTAGAACGAGGTCTCAATGAATTCGTTCAACCAATATTCAGGAAAACCGCAAGAGAGCAGTATTTCGACTTTCCAATTATCACATTTCTTCCTTCAACTTGGATACCGGAGCTAATTACCCTCCCCCCCACAAAGAAATTCATACTCATTCATCCAGAAAATTTTTTCATGCATGGGGCTCAATCATCATTTTTTAAGGCTCCAAACAATAAGCCCATAGAAATAACCACTGAAAATTTTCAATTTTCTAAAGATCAATCAATTACGATTACTGTCTGTCAGGAGTTTTATACAAAATGTCCAGAGTACAACTCAGATCTGTTGATTAGTAATTTTGATAAGGACCCTTACATCAACTATGACCAACCTCTTCTGACAGTTGAATTTATAGATAAGTCTCGTAAAGCCCAATTTATTGAATGTAATAAAGAATATCTAGTGATCTCAAAAGATGGGAAAGTTAGATTTTCAACGTTCGAAAATGAAGAGCAAGTACAAAGCATACGGTACATTGTTAATAATATTGACTCGTCATGCTTGTCCTCTGAAGACCTAAGACTCAAACAAAACTCAATAATGGAAAAATGGAAAAAACCATTGCGTGATCATCCTCATATCGAAACACTGGTAAAAGAACTGGAAAAAAAAGGGGCAATAAAAGCAAACATTACAAACGTCAAGCATTGGTACGACCCTAACAGAATCGCTCCAGGTAGCCATGAGGATTACAAGGCTGTCTTATCTTTTGCAGGAATTACAGATAAGCATGAAGTAGACAGATTTTTTGAGTTTGCAAAAAAGCGCAGAGGCGACTCTATCAGTGAGGGACATGACAAAAGGGTAATCGGCCAAGAAATTGTAAGAGAGTTTCTCGAAAGTATTAAACATGATGATGTATTAAGCTCGCAATACCATGTTCAAGGTATTCAATTTTCACTCATAGCTTTAGGATAATAATAAATGCCGCGAATGATTCCCAAAAGGATTGATGATGAAACTCAAAGCCCCGGAGAACAAGAATTCTTTGCGCGTATTTCTCAAGAGGAGAATATTTCGGATTGGACGATTATTCACTCATTGAACATTGCTCCAGCCCATCATCAAACACGAATAATGGGCGAAATTGATTTTTTAGTTATCATTCCAAGGCTTGGCATGCTTGCCATTGAAATAAAAGCACATCATCAAATTAAAATTGAAGATGGAGTATGGTTTCTAGGCAGGAGCGCTAAGAGTGGTTCGCGAAGCCCTTTTGTGCAACTCAAGGACTCGAAGTTTAGTCTTGAAAAATATATAGCTGATCACAATGCCCTATTAAAAGAAATTCCTATATTCCCATTGGTAATTTTTACTCATTACGAAGGCATACTTGAGAGTGTAGAGGTTGACCGAACCAACTATGCATCCAGTAAAGAGTTTCGGGGGAGTAAACTTTCTGAACTCCTAATAAAGAAAATTTCTCTTGCTCGAGAAGAATTACTTAAAAAGAATTCTGTACAGTGGTTTCGTTCTAATCCTGATCGCCCTGATGAGAAAGATATTTCAAATTTGATCAGGTTACTAAGACCTAATGTCGAGTTATGTCATCAAGTTGGATATCACAGCTCAACTATTGAAAAAGAATTATTGAGATTTACAACAGAACAATATGATGCTTTGGATTCATTAGCAGATCATTCTTGTGTTTTGTTTAGTGGCCCTGCCGGCACAGGTAAAACATTCATCGCAATGGAGTCTGCAATTCGGGCGGCTAAGGAAGGCAAAAAAGTATTATTTATTTGCATGAATAAATTACTAAGTGAACAGCTGAAAAAAAATCTCAATAGCTTCAATAACATTACTGTTTCAACATTACATGCTTTGTTGAGAACATATGACCCCAAAGCCAGTTCGGACATTGAAAATCATGAAAATTATTGGAGTAATGAGCTGCCCCAACTAGCCTACTCTAGCATCATCAACAATTCTGAAGATGGCACCTTTGATCTTCTTGTCATTGATGAAGCGCAAGATATTATTGGAAATGATCTATGGCTCGATTGCCTTGACCTTCTCCTAGATAAGGGGTTAGCCCATGGACATTGGCATATTTTTGGTGATTTTGTTTATCAGTCTATTTATAGCAAAAAAGTCTCTGAGATTGAACTTATTAATAATCTAAAAAAAAGAAATTCAACCTTTGTTAATTACAAACTTAATAAGAATTGTAGAAATACAGAATCCTCTGCACGCAGAAGTTTAAATTTGCTGGCAATCGATTCACCATACAAAAGTTATCTGCGATCTCAATCGTCAATTTTAGAATCGCAATACCACATGTACTCGAATGACTCTGAACAACTGAAGAAACTTAATGAGATTCTCAGTAATTGCTTAAAAGAAGGTTTCAGCTATTCGGATATAGTCATCTTGTCAAAAGTAGCGGAATCCAAAAGCTTGGCACACTTAAACAAAGATATGCTCAATGCTGACGTTTACACACTAGGCTCAGATTGCTTGAGATATACATCTATACATAAATTTAAAGGACTTGAGGCTCCTATTATTATTCTTACTGATTTCGATGAAATTGAATCCGACGAGGCACAAAAAATGATGTTTACAGGTGCTTCTCGATCAACGGATTCTACTCACTACCTTTTTCATAAAAAGATTGAGAAAACATTCAAAGCTCGGCTTGAAAAGGCATTGAAAAACCCATTAGGTAAGGAGTAACAAATGAGCATCGGAGCATCCATTAGAGATAACGTAATTTTTAAAACCTTACACGAAGAGCTCGTAGGACCCTGCGCATATGGAGAGGAACTTGATGTCACCAATAAGCCAACAATTTCAGGTGAATTAAACTCCCCTTTTGTAACAAAAACCGATAAAGAAGAAATCCTAAAGGTTTATCCAACTCAAAGATATGGTGTTGGTGTCATTTATCCTATGGATATTAACCAAGAATCTAATAACAACGAGACGCCTCAAAATCCTAGCCAAGATGATCCTGAAGAAGTCGTTAATGAAGTTGATGAAGCTCGAAACACCAAAAAATTTAGTGTAATTAAACAATCAACAATTGAAGATTTTGATGACTTTGATATTTCACTAACTAATAGTAGAACTCCTTCCAGCATTGGCATTTCGTTCCTACTCGATCCAAAACTTACAAATGAATTAGCTTTTGAGATTTCTGGCGCTTTCTATAAAAACTTTAAGGTCAACATACAACGGGAAAGTAAAACTTTCCAAGATAGTTGGTGGTATCGAAAGCCGATCAAAGTTGGTTTCAATAAAAAAATTTCAGAACTGAATAAAAGCTTTAAATACAATCTATTTGATGAATCAAATAATAATTCTGAGGACTTATTGAAATTATATTATGTTGAAGGTGTTACTAGAGAACATCAAGGAAAACTACTAATTACCATCGCAGTAGTCAATCGCCACCAACTATCAGATGACTCCTTTCTTGAGCGAAATCAAAAAAGTTTGTTCCAAGCTCAACTTCGAATCATTATACCAAACATAAACTCACCAGCTATTCTCCCCTACCCAGAGCCAACAAACAATTACCTCGATGAAGAAGAGTTAAGCAATCAATTGTTGTATAGGAATGCCCCTGTTTTCGCTAGGGGGCATGGAATAGCCTCCAGTTGGAATAGTACCCCATACTCTGAAATCAAAGCTGTAACAGAGGTTTTCACCGAAGCACTACCAACCTTCGAAACACCAAGCATTTCTTCGGAGGTTGAACTTGATGGAGAAAATAGACTTGTAATTTCCATGGAATCACTTGTCAACTTTGAAATTGATAGTGAAGGTGATCTCCAGATTCAGGCTATGATAACTGCTTACTCTAATTGGATTACTAAAAATCAGACCTATATTAAGTCAACTGACCTAGACATTGAACTAAAAAAAACCGCCGAAACTCATATTAGAAACTGCCAAGAAGCCCTTACTCGCATTGAAGCGGGATATTCATCAATTAGAACTAATCGACAAATACGGCGTGCATTTCAACTAGCAAATAAAGCTATGTTGAACCAACAAAAGCATTCACCTAAAGCAATTCGAGAAATAAGTTTTGATCAGGATGGACACCCTTTTGTAAAAACTCAATTTAAAGAAAATAGTAATGCAAAAGGTATATGGCGTCCCTTCCAGATTGGCTTTTTACTAATGTGTATTCAAGGTGCAATTGATAACACTCATCCCGATCATGAAAAAGTTGACCTTATTTGGTTTCCTACAGGCGGGGGTAAAACTGAAGCATATCTTGGGCTCGCTGCTTTCACTTTAATCTTTAATAGATTAGAAAGAGGAAGTGAAGCTGATGGCGTACTAGTCTTAATGCGCTATACATTACGTCTTTTGACAGCTCAGCAACTACAACGTGCTGCCACACTCATATGTTGCCTAGAGGTCATTCGCCAAGAAGAAAAAATCCCAGGGAAACGATTTAGTATCGGACTTTGGGTTGGAGGGAAAAACACTCCAAATAAGCGAGCTCAAGCAATCAATGACCTAACTATCTTAAAATCCAATGTTAAGAAAAATAAAGAGACAATAAATCCTTTCTTGCTCGACAGATGTCCATATTGTGCGACCCAAATGGGAATTGTAAAGACTCAAGACAAATCGAAAGTTGTAATTGGATATAGGGAAAGTAAACAACCTAAGTCCGTAATTTTTTCCTGCGTAGATACCAACTGCTTCTTTCACAACCAAATTCCTGTCTTTGTAATTGATGAAGATATTTACGATGAGCGCCCTTCTATAGTTATTGGGACAGTCGATAAATTCGCAATGCTTGCTTGGCTACCCAAAATTCGTAGTATTTTTGGTTTAGATGAAGATGGGAAAAGATGTGTGCTACCTCCTCAACTAATTATTCAAGACGAGCTACATTTAATTTCAGGACCACTTGGCTCCATGGTTGCTCTATATGAACCACTTATTGAAAAATTGTGCTCAGAAGACTCAAATGGCTCTTATTTAAAACCTAAAATTATCTGTGCCACGGCAACAACTAAGGGATACAAAGCTCAGATAAATGGCATCTACGGACGGAACAATATCAGCATCTTCCCACCTCTTGGGCTTGATGCAGAAGATTCGTTTTTTGCCAAATATGCTCGAGACAATGAAGGGAAATTATTGCCAGGTCGTAAATATGCTGGTGTTTGTGCGCCGGGTCTTGGATCAGTTTTAACAACGCAAGTTCGGACACAATCTGCGCTACTATTTGCAGCTAATAGAGTTGAAATTGAGAATAGGGATCCTTGGGTTACATTACTTTCTTTCTATAACAGTATAAGAGAGTTAGGTGGAGCAATTACTCTATTCCAATCAGACATTGTCAGCTATTTGTTAGAACAAAAGCGACGATATCCAAAATGGAACCTCCCTCGTAGAATCTATCAAGACCAAGGAATGGAACTCACCAGTCGATTAAAAGATGATGAGATCCCTAAAGCCATCGTTGCTCTCGAAGAAAAACTTAATCTATCCAATCTAAATGGCATCTACAAAAATCTTATTAGCGAACTTAAGGAAATAGAAAGTAAATATCCAGATCTCTCAAGATATGTTACTCAGTTGTCTCAATCTCTTGAAAAAGATAAGAGAGTCAATCTAGAAGATTATCATTGCATTGAAAATATAAAATTGAGACTTGATAAACAAAATCCGAAAGAAAAACTACCAAACAACTGTAAAAGGCTATATGACCTTTGCCTAAATTACAATGTGCAAGCGTATTGCTTAGCCTCAAGCATTATTGAGGTTGGAGTTGACATAGATAGATTATCAGTCATGTCTATTATTGGTCAGCCAAAAACCACTGCACAATACATTCAAGTATCTGGTCGCGTCGGCCGAAGAAGTGATGAGCGTCCGGGACTCGTAGTAACTATCTATAACAACTCCAAACCTCGTGATAAATCACATTACGAGGATTTCAGGGGTTACCACCAGCGATTGTACGCAAAAGTAGAGCCTTCAACAGTTACTCCATTTTCCAGACCTGCAATTAAACGTGGACTGGGAGCTATTACTATTGCTAATGCTAGACAATTCTCCCCAATAAATGCAAAGCCGAGTGATATCAGTAAATCAACAATGGAGAAATGGTCAACCGAGTTTCTTAATCTTAGATCTCACTCAATGAGTGCAGATGAAAAATCTGATTTAATTAGTTTTTTTAATCAGTTCGTTAATCGGTGGGATAAAATTAAAACTACTTATAACGAATGGGGTCAATTAAATCCAGAAAGTGAACCCGCACAACAAGATCTCCTGCTTCCACTAGGCTTTATTGGTCACTCAAAAGCTAAAATTCTATGCCCAACTAGTATGCGCAACGTAGATGATGAATCTAGCTTATGGATTACAGGCGTTTATGATCAATTTGAAGAAGAGGATAATTGGTATGACTA
Source organism: uncultured Moraxellaceae bacterium (assembly GCA_964373145.1). Lineage (GTDB taxonomy): Bacteria > Pseudomonadota > Gammaproteobacteria > Pseudomonadales > Moraxellaceae > Aquirhabdus. The sequence continues at coordinate 888 of CAYJUB010000044.1, read as the reverse complement.
AGAGAAGTGAAGTTAAAACAAGAAAAGGGCAGTTAATTCATACCTTTGGTCCAGGCGCCATGCAAATCAATAAGAATGGGATATCAATGATTGCATGTGGTTTAGACTATTGGTTTACGAAAGATGGAACTAATAAATCATTAAGCAACACTGTAATTGAAAAGTATACGATCGACGATGAGCGATTGGCAAAAAAATTAGGAGTAGCTCATTTTAGAGTTCCTCCAAATGCAATAACTATGGATGGTCACGAAAAGGTGCCAAGCCCAATTCCTGCTAGTAGATTTCCATATTGGCATATATGTAGTAATACGAACTGCCAGCGTCTGGTTAAGATCTCCGCAACTAATGAAGATGAACCCAAATGTGAACACTGTAAAGCGCCAGTTTATCAATCCCGTTTTGTCTCTGGCTGTAGTAATGGTCATTTACAGGATTTTCCATGGTTTGAATGGCTGAATAACCATAACAACCCAGACTGTCATGAATCGACTTGCAAATTAGCTCTTGTCGGCACAGGCAGTACAGCTATTTCTGGCGTCAAAGTTAAGTGTCTTACTCACGGCTCTAAACCAATATCTCTTGCTGGAATTTTCACCAAAACTCAGAAAGAGAACGGAGAACCATCTTCAACATTTCAAGAAAATGGTATTAATTGTTCAGGTCACTCCCCTTGGCTTGGCTGTAATAGTTTTGAAGTTTGTAATCAGCCATTAGTTGCGGCCTTACGCCAAGCTACGAATATTTATTTTTCAAAAACAGATTCATCCATCAAAATCCCAAAAAATGGGAGTAATCGAACTAGTCACGGGGAGGAGATGTTGGAGAAGCTTCCATTTCGTTCAAAAGAGTTAATCAAAGCAAGTCGAGACCACCAGCAAACAATTG
>CAYJUB010000043.1:0-10663 GCA_964373145.1 uncultured Moraxellaceae bacterium | reverse complement strand
TTAAAACACTGCGCTTATGGGCTCAAATTTAACCTTATCTAGTACAGCCCCATAAAAAATTTAAAAAATAATTTATATGTTGATCCATGTGACAAATAAACCCCATATTGCAGGATTATTTGTGAGATAAATGCATCAGAAGACTTAGATTAATCTTTGACTGATGATGCTTATCTTTTGAGGGAAATATGATGACAGTGCCTGCCCTACCAAAGCTGACTGGTTCGAGCAGAATCATCCGTTGGTTACCAGGACTTCAGACTTTTCTTAACTATCAGCCAAAGAATTTTTTCGCAGATCTCAGTGCAGGGCTTGTGCTTGCAGCCATCTTAATCCCCGTCGGGATGAGCTATGCCGAAGCATCGGGATTGCCCGCGATCTATGGTTTATACACCACTATTTCAACTCTATTGGTCTATGCGATCTTTGGTCCTAGTCGTATTTTAGTGCTTGGGCCAGACTCTGCTTTAGCTGGACTCATTGCAACCACGATACTGCCATTGTCTGGAGGATCTACTGACAAGGCGATTGTACTGGCTAGCATGTTGGCATTCATGACCGGTGGCTTGTGTGTCTTAAGTGGATTATTGAGACTCGGTTTTGTGACAGAGCTGCTTTCTAAACCCATTCGTTATGGTTATTTAAATGGTATTGCGCTGACCGTCATGGTCAGTCAACTGCCTAAACTTTGTGGATTTGAAATTGAAAGCGGTAATGTGATACATGGATTAGTCGAATTTTTTCATCATGTTGGGTCTGGCCAAGTGAATTGGCTGATTGCTTCTATTGGTGTGGGTTGTCTCGCAATCATTAAAATCGGACAGCGGTATTGGCCCAAAATACCTTCAATATTAGTAGCCATGATCGTCATCACGATTTTCGTGAGTTTATTAAGCGTAGAGACACAATCCAGCATTGCTGTCGTTGGGCACTTGCCCCAAGGCTTTCCTAGTTTTATATCGCCAATGGTCTCGGTTGCTGAATTTAAAACATTGTTTACCGCCGCATTAGCGATCTCATTAGTCGCATTTGCCGATATGAGTGTGTTATCAAAAGCCTATGCCCAGCGACTAGGCGATCAAACCAAACCGAATCAAGAACTCGCCGCACTGGGTCTAGCAAATATAAGCGCCGGATTCTTTCAGGGATTCCCCGTCAGTGCCAGTGCCTCACGCACGCCTGTTGCAGAAGCTGCTGGTGCAAAAACACAGCTGACCAATGTCATTGGTGCGTGCTGCATTATTCTAGTTCTCTATTTTATTCCCAGCTTATTACAACATGTGCCGCGTACCGTTCTGGCAGCTATTGTTATCGCTGCAACCTTATCCATCGTTGAGATTCATGAATTGCGCCGATTCTATCGAGTGCGCCCCAGTGAGTTTTGGCTTTCCATGATTTGTTTTATGGGCGTTGCTTTTATTGATGTGGTTCAAGGGATTTTCTTTGCGGTCGGTGTCGCGCTTATTGCATTTGTTTGGCGGGCATGGCGTCCTTATGATGCCATCTTAGGTAACGTGAAAAATCAAGGTTACCACGACATCACTCGCCACCCAGAGGCAAAACAGATTGCAGGATTAATGATATTTCGCTGGGATGCCCCACTGTTTTTTGCCAACCAAGAAACGTTCCGCAAGCATATTCAACAAGGCATTTTAAATGCCTCTACCCCACTTCAGTGGATTGTCATCGCAGCAGAACCGATCACGGATATTGATGTGACCGCCGTCGATATGTTGCTAGAACTGACTCAGCAATTAAAGCATGCCAACATCACACTTAATTTTGCTGAATTAAAAGGTCCCGTCAAAGATCAACTTAAAGATTACGAGGTGTTTAATCAATGGGGAGAAGCACATTTTTTCCCAACGATTGAGGATGCTGTGCAGCAATTTCTCATAAACTCAAATCGCAAACCATCGTCCATTTGATTCGTGGATTGAGAACATCTCCCCAATCAACACTCGATCACACATCTCTCAATCATCAAGTTCACGCTGATGAGAAAAATGATCCATTCGCTGAGGTCTTGATCAGACGACACGATCAATACATCTAACATGCATTTAATTGATCTAGGTCAATATCAGTATTTCTCGGACGCGTAACATGAATTCTAAGCGCCTTATGGCTGATCCTTCTGGATCAAGTTTGATAATGGTTAAACCTAATAATTTCAAATATTTTTAAACAAAACTTGGAGAACGGCTATGTACCAGAATATTTTAGTGGCTATTGATGGTAGCCCAACATCTGATCTCACACTTCATGAAGCACTTCGGATCGCCAAAGACGGCTCTCGGGTGAAGGCGATTACGATTATTGATAACCCTTTGGCGGGGTATGGCACACCTGCGATGAATAGCCATTATGAAAATATTCGTAATATTTGTCTTCAAGAAGGTCAGAATGTACTGAGCAAAGCTGTCATAGATGCGAAAAATCTAGGACATATTGAGATTGAAACTCAACTCATCGATTTAGGCGACGAGGCAGAACATGATATCGCAACTGCAATCTTACATGCAGCTAAGGAATATCAAGCTGATCTGATTTTGATCGGGAGACATGGCAAAAGAAATAGCGTTAAGCGCTTCTTCATGGGCAGCGTTGCGGAACGCGTGATACGTCAGTCGCTAACACCCGTCATGATTATTAGTAGTCTTTCGAAGACGAATCAGTCTGATATAGGAGCCTAATTATGTACCGAAGTATTTTAGTTGCGCTAGATGGTAGCCCAACTTCCAATCTTGCTTTACAAGAAGCACTCAAGATTGCAGATGTCGGTTCTAAAATTATAGCAATCTCCGTAGTTGAAAATCCTCTACAGGGTTATATGGTGATGTATGACTATACAAAGGTACATAATGAGCTTCTAGAGCACTGTAAGAACATTCTTGATCAAGCGCGAGAGACTGTAAATAAACAGGGTCATATTCAATTTGAGCCCCATGTCATCGACATTAATCCAGGCTCAAGCTATGATATTTCACTCGCTATTGAGAATGCAGCAAATCAATTTCGGGCAGATCTGATTGTGATTGGAACGCATGGAAGACGTGGTTTTCACCGCTTCTTGTTTGGCAGTATTGCAGAACAACTGATTCGGCAAGCGAATTTACCCGTCTTACTCGTTCGAAACCAAACGATACCACTTTAATTTTTTGTTGATGTTAATAATATTCAATCAACAAACTTAAAAAAAATTTATATTTATGCCAAACTATTTAATGAACTGCAATGCGCGTTGTACTACATACGGACATTAATAACAGTGTTAGCATCAATTGATTGCAGATATTCAAGATTAATTGCATCAATGAGATGATTAAAAATGGACATAAAGCATTTAAATCTTCGTGAATCCCGAGCAGTACACTGCTCGGACTGCGCGCTAAGTCATGTGTGCCTACCGCCTGCGTTGGCAGATGAAGATTTGGATCAATTAGAAAATATCATTGGACGTAATCACCCTCTTCCAAAAGGCGGGGTGTTATTTCGATACGGAAACAATTTTAAGGCGATATTTGCTGTCCGTTCTGGCGCGATCAAGACTTGTTCAATCGGAACAAATGGTGAAGAACACATTACTGGTTTTTATTTTCCCGGAGAAATTGTCGGTTTAGATAGCATTGGGCATCAGACCTATGAAAGTACCGCGATCGCATTAGAATCTACTGCGATTTGCGCCATTCCTTTTGATGCACTCGAAGAACTCTCACGAAAATATACGACACTAAATCATCATATTTTCAAACTCCTGAGCTCTGAAATCCGCAGTGACCATCAAATCATGCAAATGGTCGGTAAGCGTCCTGCAGAAGAAAAAGTAGCCAGCTTGTTACTTTCATTTGCGACCCGTTATAAACGGCGGAACCTGTGCGAAGATCATATTCACATCCCGATGTCTCGTGCAGATATTGGTAACCATCTCGGACTTGCACTCGAAACTGTCAGCCGTATATTTACTCATTTCCAAGAGTTAGGCGTACTGTCTATCAAAGGTAAAGACGTCACAGTATTGAATCGTGAAGCACTCTGCTGTTTAGCCGATCCCCACTGAACAATGCCCCGTGGGTCAATATTTGAGGCGCGATTTTAAGTACTTCTTTGAATAAATAAGTTTTAATATTTTTATAAATTAACGTTATTGAATCCCAAACAATACCCTTACAAAATGCAAAAAATTGAAAATCGACAGTTCCTTTGATCTAGATCAAGACTGAGTTTCTCCCATCATGTAAATTAAGCTGTACCACTCACTTCACATTCAAGAATACAAACAAGACCATTTTGCTGTGCTCAGGAGAAATCCAATGAATAGCGGTATCGATGAAACATTTCTAACAGAGATTGCCAATAGCTCACATTCGAACATTGAGGATGTGCGCAGCAAATACCAATCAATTCTCTACGACTTACGCGCAAAAGCCAGAATCCACGACTTTATACCGCTGCTTGCAATGAATAACGTCAGAAAGCATTTTCGAGATCTCAATCCAGTATCAGACTCAACGATCAATTTTATTGTGATCGATAGCTGTAAAGAAAAGTCAGTGAATCGTCAGGAGTTGTTTGATCAACATTATGCGCACTAAGCGTTTGGTAAAGCCCCCAAATTTATAATATGAAAAACAAGCATACCCTTGGAGACGACCATGAGCTTACTTGAAAAACAAAGTGATGGGCCTTGGATGGTAGCGATTGATGATGGATTCCCAGAGTATCTATATTCGATCTATCGCTACATGACTTTCGGCTTGTGTATAAGTGGACTGATTGCTTATGTATGTGCAAGTAGCGCGTTTTATAAAACTCTTTCGACAGAGCCTTTTGTGTTGCCACCACTGCTTGCATTACCGCTCGTCATTGTCGTCATCATGAGTGCTCAAACTGAAAAAGTCAGTATCCCTAAAGCTCATGCTTATTTTTTAATATTTGCCATTTTAATTGGATTTTCATTCGCCGGAATTTTTCAGGTTTATTTAGGCGATAGTATCGCCAAAGCGTTCTTTGCAATCGCGGGTGCATTCTTTATTTTAAGCATGGTGGGATTTTTCACCAAACGTGGCCTAACCAGAGTAGGCACATTATTATTGCTCAGCATTGTCGGACTCACGGTTCTAGGATTGATCAACCAACGGGGTTCCTCTACGCCAATCGATGTGATCATTTCAGCCATGGGGATAGTCATCTTTTCAAGCCTAACAGCTTTCAATACTCCTAAAATTCAAAAACGCTTTTACACGGTATGGCCAGACTGTGTACCCAGAAATAGAGAACCCATTTTAGGCGCGCTCAGTCTCTATCTCGATTTCCTTAATGTTTTCTTAAAACCGTTAAGATATTTTAAGAAGCTGTACTAGATAAATCATAAATTCCACCTATACAGAACGTCGAGCATGAAGACTTCTGTTTTAGGAGTGTGTTTGGAACATCTTCCGTGAATACTTCATAAAAATTTAAAAAATCGTTTTTATTCAAGCTAATTGGAGTTTTGACTCCAATTAACACTTAAAACAAATCAGCCCACAAATTAATGCTTTTCGGCATATTTAAAGACAGGCATTTTCCGCAGCATTTCTTGCGTTGCGCCAGTTATCACAAATTTAGCCGCGATGAGTTGAAAATAATCGACCGAATGACACGAGCTTAAATGTTTCTTTAAAACGAAATAATATTCACAAGGACGCTCTCCTACTCTATCGAGAACAGTCATTGTCCGCGTACATATCGGATCATCCCAGCACTCTGTTTGAGTTTTTCTATGTTGACGCCTCCCCATCGAACGCCAAGCATCCTTGCGACTAGCTCTTGCATCATCGTCAGATCATAACGATCTAAAACGCTATAAAAATCTGTACAAAAAATAGCTTCCCATATGTTTGCTATCGCACAGAACTAACCCCAGCTAAAGCAAAGAATCACCCTCATATTGTAAAGATATTATTAACAATATCGCTGATGTTTTTCTGATTTAGACAATATGGGAAAGAAAATGAAAACTTTTAATGGAAATAAAAAAATATTATCTGGAATCGCTTTATCAATCAGTTTTCTGATGACGGGTTGTGGAGGCGGTAGTGAAGGACAATCTAAAATTCTAGGTGGAGGTAACATTGCGCTACCTGTAGTCATTCCACCACCAGTTGTCATTCCGCCAACACCCGTGGTATTTCCACCAACGGTTACAGCCGTTGCTCCGATCAATAATGCAACAGGCGTACCTGTTAATAACTCCGTCATTACCGCCGCCTTCAGCGAACCGATTAGTCCGATCGCTGGAACAGCAAGTTTTATTGTGACTTGCGCTGCACCGTGTGTCAGCCCGAACGGAACGGTATCGCTGAACACTTCAAGCCAAATCGCTACTTACTCCCTTGCGCCAGCAACGAGCTTAATGCCTAATACCCTTTATACCGCCAAGATTACTGGCGTAAAGAGCATTGCGACAGGTCTAACACTAGTCAGTCCTTATATATGGCAATTTACCACGGGTGTTACACCCAGTGTCACACGACCAAGTGTAACCATCACAGTACCTGCCACCACAACTCCTGGACCAACGACAGGCGTAGCAACCAACACGGCAATTACCGCCGTGTTCAGTAAAGACATGGCACCTGCGAAGATCAATTCATCAAGCTTTACGCTGTCATGTACAGCACCCTGTATCGCACCTACAGGCAGTGTCAGTTATGCAGTGGGTAGCAGAACGGCTGTATTTATGCCAGCAACCGCACTGACTGCGGGCAGCTCGTATACGGCGACGATTACCAGTGCCGCAACGGATCTAGCAGGCAATGCATTGGGTGGTAATCCTGCATTACTACCAGCTGCAAGCAATTATGTCTGGAAATTTAATACCGCAGCAGCCGTTCCAGTTTCTAACGTTTCGGTGCTTTCCACCAATCCAGCCGCTAATGCAATCAACATCTGCCAAAATGCCAGCATTAACGCGACCTTCAGTGTACCAAATGGCTTACGAATGGATCCTGCAACCATCAGCACAGCCACCTTTACAGTCACTAACCCAGCCTTGATTCCAGTCACACCAACTTTAACAGTCACGAATCCTGCCTTGATTCCAGTCACCGCATCATCAGTCGTACTGAATAATGCCACAGGTCTAATCGCTACCTTTAAACCACTCGCACCGCTCACAGTGGGTGTGACCTATACTGCAAAAATCAAAGGTGGCATCAATGGCGTTAAGGATCTGGCGATTCCTGCAGACACGATGCTGAGTAACCACAGTTGGAACTTTAAAGTCGTTTCCTGTTCTGTACCTTCACCAATAGCGCTTGGATCTGCATCGACATACGGCACGTTTGGTGGTACTGCGGGAATGACCAATCAAGGAACATTGACGGTCATTAATGGTGATATCGGAACGACGGCTGTTTCTACGGCAGTCACTGGATTCCATGATTCAGGCGCTGGGTGTATCTATACCGAACCCCCGCTGAATCGAGGCTTCGTCAATGGCTCTATTAATACTGCTGCCTGCACCAACGGTTGCATGTCCTAGCGAAGGAACTGTGATCACTGCGGCTGCAGCTGCGCAAGCACGTCTCGACGCTCAAACCGCTTATTTGACTCTACAGGGAATGGCACCAGTCGGTGCAAATCCAGGTGCAAATCTCGCTGGGTTAACCATAGTCCCGGGTGTTTATCCATCGGCTTCTGGCTCATTCATGATTCAGGGCGGCAATCTTACACTCGACGCTCAAGGCGATGCCAATGCTGTCTGGGTTTTTCAGATGGCAACCACGCTCACTGTCGGTGGTCCAGGAGCTGCGTCACCAGCCAGTATCATTCTGGCAAATGGCGCTCAAGCCAAGAACGTTTTTTGGCAAGTCGGTAGTGCTGCAACAATCAATGCTGGGGGTGGCGGCACCATGGTTGGAACCATTATTTCCCAAGCAGGTGTCACGTTTTCTACTGCGGGTAATGTCGCAATTGTGACCTTGACTGGCAGAGCATTATCTTTAGGTGCCTCTGTGACCATGGTGAATACAGTCATCAATGTACCTGCACCATAATCAATTAAAAAGCGCATGCACCCCAATGACCTTTTCTTAAGAAGGTCTTTGGGGAATTAACATAACCAACAAATACGACCTATATTTTATTTAATGAACACCGACAAAATTGAATACTCTGGAGAATAAAATGAAAATAGTAAAAGTCTCAGGGACTCTTGGCTTGATGGCATTCATCAGTCTTGCGAGTCCATTGGTACAGGCTGATAAAACTGGTTGGTACATGGGTGCCAATATCGGTCAATCGCGAGCAGACATTGATGATCAACGCATCAAAAACGATCTTCAACGACAAGGTTTTACAACTACCTCAATCACGGAGAATGAGCAAGACTTTGGTTATAAGTTGTTTGGTGGATACCAGTTCAATCAATACTTCGCGCTTGAAGGTGGTTATTTCGACCTTGGAGAGTTTGACTTCACCGCAAATACTTTGCCAACGGGCACGCTAAAAGGCGATATTAAACTCAGGGGGCTTAACGTCGATGCCATTGGGTTTATACCTTTCACAGCCAGACTTTCTGGGTTTGGTCGTATCGGTTTGAACTATGCCGAAGCCAGAGATACCTTTCGGGGTAGCGGATTGGTTGTTGTCACTCATCCTCATCCGAGTGAAGAAGCTTTCAATTATAAATTTGGTCTAGGACTTCAATATGAACTCACGCCATCGCTCGCAGGTCGACTAGAAGCGGAGCGTTATCGGATTGATGATGCCGTTGGCAACGAGGGTGACATTGATTTGATTTCAGTCGGTTTACTTTATCGATTCAATCAAAAAGCACCGATTGTCTACGCGCCTGTGCGTGAACCTGAGCCAATTTTTGTTCCATTACCCCCACCTGTCATGCCACTACCCACCAAGATGACGTTGTCAGCGGGTTCAAATTTTGATTTCGACAAAGCAACATTGAGATCCGACGATAAGCGTGAGATTGATACTTTTACATCGCAGCTCATCGGTCTTGAATTTGACACGGTTCAAGTTACAGGGCATACCGATCGAATCGGTACACACCAGTACAATATGGATCTTTCGACGCGCCGAGCCGATGCAGTCAAGAATTATATGGTTGGATCATCGGGAATCCCTTCCAATAAGATTAATGCGCAGGGTGTAGACGGTGCATACCCGATCACCAAACCCGGTGAGTGCACGTGTACTCAAGTCACTCAAAAATTAATCGATTGCTTGCAGCCTGATCGTCGCGTAGAAATCGAAGTTGTCGGCACGAAGTAGTCTTCAACTCATTTTGGACTGGGGAGAAAAATCACTTTTCATGCCGTAAAGAACCTCAATCATTAAGAGTGCTCATAACAGTGATTATGCGCACTCTTAGGATCAAACGTGAGAACAGAATCGGCTAATCACCCTGTAATAGACATAAAATTGTGACTTCAATTTTTTCATGATGACCACGTTTAAAATTAAACTGTTCGCACCTCGAAAACTGCACGATAGCTTGAGTAAGTGTCATTGCGAACTGGCCATTGTTTACTGGGTTCTACAGGCAAAGGATGCCACAAGCCATTACGATTTATAAGCAATTTATAGAAAATCCATTTGAATGAAATGATTAAGTCAAAAAACAACCAACATCACACACGCTAGTATTGACGCAAGTTCCACGTGTTCCACTCTCGGTTATCCACAACCTTACCCGCAGGCTTTGGGGGTAACTTTGTAGTTAAGTTTTTTTAGGCAATGGTTTATATTTTAAAGGTTTAGATTCTTTTTTATTCAAACTAAACATGAATACATTTATCCATACGACGCCTAATCAATTGATACCCAGTCACGACTCAATATCAAGCAATGGCTGTAACCTTACTGAACAACTTCCCTTGCTCATGTAGACACGATAAGTACAGGAGTAACACTTTAAAGGCGACAGAAACCGCTGATAAAACTTATTTTGAACCAAACGACTGTGACAGGCATCCATCTATTGTCTACGACTAAAGCCTAATTTCCATGTTGGGATATTCCGCTCACACTCAGCACAGAACAAAACCAACCGATTCATGACCTAGATTTTTCCCAGACAATGACCATCACTTACATGGAAGTCATATATTATGTTGCACTCTAAACAATCTACCGCGGTTTCCGACGAGAAACCAACGACCTCAGATATCACACCAGCAAATACTGAATTCGTATTTCCAGATCAAAAAATAAATTTGAATCACCTCCAAACGGCAACATCGGCTTATCAAAAACGCTATCAACATTCCATTGAAGACAATAGCGCTTTCTGGCGTGATGAGGCTGGATGTGTAGACTGGATCAAGCCGTTTACCACGGTCAAAGATGTCTCTTATGACCCCAATAATTTCAAAATTGAATGGTTTTCGGACGGACAACTCAACGTTTCGGCAAACTGCCTAGATCGCCACCTACTCACTCATCCAGATAAACCAGCCATCATTTGGGAAGGTGACCATCCTGCAGACCATAAAATTATTTCATTTCGAGAACTACATGCCGAAGTCTGCCGCTTTGCCAATGTGCTCAAGAATCAAGGGGTGAAGGCTGGCGATCGCGTCACGCTGTATATGCCGATGATTCCAGAAACTGCGATTGCCATGCTGGCTTGTACGCGCATTGGTGCGGTTCACTC